>JBHELE010000030.1:0-4257 GCA_046263235.1 Actinomycetota bacterium | reverse complement strand
GGGGGCGCTCGGCGCGCCTGGGCTGGGTCGCGACCATCACGAGCAAGGATAGCCGACCCCTAGCGGCGCATTCGGTCGAGGTACGCCTGCAGGATCACCACGGCCGCGGTCTCATCGACCACCGCTCGCCGCTCGCGTCCCTTCAGGCCCGCCGCGGCGAGGTTTCGCTCCGCCTCCACGGTGCTGAGACGTTCGTCCTGCAGGGCCACCGGCACGTCCAGCAGCTGCTCCAGGGCCGTGGCGAACTGCTCGGCCTGGTCGGCCGCCTCTCCCTTTCGACCCGACAGGCTGATCGGGTGACCGACGACGACCTGGGCCGCGTCGTACTCACGGACCAGCTTGGCGATGGCCTTGAGGTCGGCCGGCGCACCGGTGTGAACGGTCCCCACCGCAACGGCCACGCGGCGATCGGGATCCGAGACGGCCACGCCGATCCGGGCCTGCCCGAGGTCCAGGCCCAGGACGCGGCCCTTCGACCGAGGAGCGTCGGGGCCTTGGTGTCCGGAGTCAGCCACCCAACAGCTCGTGGAGCCGGCGGCGAATGACCGCGGGTGCGTCGTCCGCTTCGATCGGGTTCGGGCCGCCGCCCATCGCCAGCTCTGGCTTCCCTCCGGCCTTGCCGCCCGCCGCTTCGGCCAGCGGCTGCACCAGGTCGGCCGCGGTCATCCCCCGGGCGACCAACGCGTTCGTGAGCGCCGCGACCAGGCTGGTCTTGCCACCGTCGGTCCCGACCAGCACCACGGCGGCGGCCTGATCCGACAGCTTGTCCCGCAGGCGGACCGCCAACTCACGGAGCTGGCCGGCGCTCGATCCGGGCTTCACCTCGACGAGGACCTTCGCCCCGTCGACGTCGGCCGCCGACCCGACGAGTCGGTCGATCTCGCCCCTCTGCTCCTCGCGACGAAGCTTGCCCAACTCGCTCTCCAGCTGCTTCACCCGAGCCATCGCCTGCCGGACGCGTTCGGGCGCCGCGGCCGGCTCGCCGGCGCCCACCGCCTCGGTGATCTCGTCCAGGAGGCGCCGCTCCATGTTGATGTGCTCGAGCGCGTCGAGGCCCGTCAGCGCCTCCACCCGCCGGAACCCGGACCCGATGCTGGCCTCGTGGAGCAGCCGGACCAGCGCCACCTCTCCTGTGTGGTGTACGTGCGTCCCCCCGCACAGCTCGATGGAGTAGTCGCCCACCTCGACCACGCGAACGATGTCGCCGTACTTCTCCCCGAACAGGGCGATGGCGCCCTGGCTCCTGGCGAACTCGAGCGTGGTCTCATACGCCCGAACCGGCTCGTCGTCCGCGAGGCGCCGGTTCAGGGTGTACTCCATCTCCTCCAGCACGGCGCGCGGGACTGCCTCGAAGTGAGAGAAGTCGAATCGAAGCCGGCCGGGCGCCACCAGCGACCCGGCCTGCCGGGCGTGCTCGCCCAGGCTCTGACGGATCGTGTGGTGCAGCACGTGCGTCGCCGTGTGCGACCGCGCCGTCGCGGCGCGCCGAACCGTGTCGACCTGGGCCTGAACGGTCTCGCCCTGTCGCACCTCGCCCGCCGCCACTCGCCCCAGATGGACGATGATCCCGCCCGGACCCGGTCGCGTGTCCGCGATCTCGACGACTGCGTCCGCGGTTCGAACCGTCCCGGCGTCGCCGATCTGACCGCCGCCTTCGGCATAGAACGGGGTTCGATCGAGGATGAGCCGTACCTCCTGACCCGCGACGGCGGCGTCGGCCCGGGCGCCGTCCACCGCCACCGCGGCCAGACGCCCCTCCGCGTCGACGTGCTCGTATCCGAGGAACTCCGTCGGCCCGGCGGCGGCGGCGATCTCGCCCAAGACGCCTCCCGCGAGGTCCCCCCTCTTCGCGGCACGCTGCGCCCGCGTGCGCTGCTCGTCCATCAACCGGGCGAACTCGTCGCGATCGACGGTGAGCCCCTCCTCCACCGCGAGCTCCTCCGTGAGCTGCTCCTGGAACCCGAACGTGTCGTGCAGCCGAAAGGCCGCGTCGCCGGAGAGGATCGCCGAGCCGGCCGCCCTGGCCTTGGCCACCTCTGCCTCGAACAGGGTCATCCCCTGCCGGTAGGTTCCCGCGAAGCGGTCCTCCTCGGACGAGGCGACCTGCAGGATGAACGCCTTGTTCGACGCGAGCTCCGGATACGCCTCCCCCATCAGCTCGACGGTGGTCTCGACCAGGTCGCCCATGACGGGGTGCTCGACGCCCAGACGACGGGCGTGGGTCACCAGCCGGCGAAGCATTCGTCGGAGCACATACCCCCGACCCTCGTTCGACGGCAGCACGCCGTCGGCGATCAGAAACGTGGTGGCCCGCCCGTGCTCCGCAATGACCCGAAGACTGATGTCGGTGTTGTCGTCCTTGCCGTAGGCACGGCCGGTGACGCGCTCGGCTGTCCCCAACAAGGGCCGCAGCAAGTCGGTCAGGAAGACGTTGTCGACGTCCTGCAGCACCATGGCGACGCGCTCCAGGCTCGATCCCGTGTCGACGTTCTGGGCCGGCAAGCGACGGATCACGTTGGCGTGCTCGTCGCATTCGTCCTGCATGAACACGAGGTTCCAGATCTCGCAGAACCGGTCCTCGTCGACCTCCGGGCCGCCGTCAGGTCCGTACTTCGAACCGCGGTCGACGAAGATCTCGGAGCACGGCCCGCACGGCCCGGCCACGTGCATCCACCAGAAGTTGGCGGGCTCGCCCTTCTCGTCGAAACGTCCGCGGCGAACGATCCGCTCTGGCGGGATACCGGCCTGGTCGGCCCACACCGCCGCGGCTTCCTCGTCCGATTCGAAGATCGTCACCCACAGCCGGTCATGGTCGATGCCGTAGCGCTCCGTGATCAGCTCGTGGGCCCACACGATGGCGTCGCGCTTGAAGTAGTCGCCGAACGAGAAGTTCCCCAGCATCTCGAAGAAGGTGAAGTGGCGGTCGGTGTGGCCGACGTTCTCGATATCGCTGGTTCGAAACACCTTTTGGGAGGACGCGGCCCGCTTGTACGGCGGTTCCTGGAGGCCGAGGAAATATGGCTTGAACTGGTTCATCCCGGCGTTCGTGAGCAGCAGCGTGGGGTCGTCGGGGATCAGCGACGACGAAGGCACGACCCTGTGATGGCGCTCCTCGAAGAAGCGCAGGAACTCCTGCCGAATCCGGTTGGCCTCCACCGGGTTAGTGTAGTCAGGCGACTGTGGGTGCCTGGGCCTCGAATGCCCGACGACACAGCGCGGGACGACATGGAGCTGTCGTGACAACCGAGCGGCTTCGTCAGCATCCCTGGAGGATCCCGGCCGCCCTCGCGACTGCCGTCGTCCTCGTCGGTATCGGGGTGGCCACCTTCCTGCCGGCCGAGCAGTGCATCGTACCGCCGGGTGTTTTCGACTATCCCGGTCCAGGTCCGTGTCCAGACCCGCGGATTCCCCTGCGGAT
Source organism: Actinomycetota bacterium (assembly GCA_046263235.1). GTDB lineage: Bacteria > Actinomycetota > UBA4738 > UBA4738 > UBA4738 > JBHELE01. Next base: position 839 of record JBHELE010000030.1, on the reverse strand, counting down.
CGCGTTGGCGCTGCTCGCCCTGCTCGCGGGGGCGCTGATTCTGATCGCCGCGGGCGTTCGGATCGGACGCAGAGAGGGCGAGCTACTCCAGTAGGTCTCGCACCAGCCAGTACCAGAGTTCCGTGGAGAGCCGAAGCGACTCCACGTCGACGCGTTCATTATCGCCGTGGAACATCGTCATGAACTCTGGGAACGAGATGCGGTCGCTGAGCAGCCCGTAGCCGTAGGCCGTCGCCCCCAGTCGTCTGAAGAACCGGGCATCGGTCGCTCCCACCAGGAGAAACGGCACCGGCGTGGCGTCCGGCATGACCCGTGAGGTGACCCGCGTGAGCGAGTCCCAGAGCGGCGTGTCCATCGGCGACGCGCTGGACTGGTCGTCGGACTGGGCGACGATCTCCACGGAGTCCGCGAGGTCGCCCAGGGCTTCCTCCAGCATGGCCCGGGCCTCGGTCCCGGCCACCCCGGGGAGCGTCCGCACATCGACCTGGAGTTCCACGGTGTCCGGGATGATGTTCGTCTTCGTGCCGCCCTTCACGACGGTCGGGGCGAAGGTCGTGTGCGTCGCGGCGTGAACCATGCGAGCCATCCCGATGTCCGCGCTCTGCTGGACGAACTCGTCGACCCGGCTCGGATCGAGCAACGCCTCGCGCAGCTCGTCGGGCAGGTCGAGCCCGGCGATGAACCGGCGCCAGATGTCCTCGAGGCGTGTTTCGGGGCGGTAGTCGGCCAGTCGGCGAACGACCTCCGCCGCCTTGACCACCGCGTTGTCCGTTCGAAGCGGCATCGAGGCGTGGCTCGGCGTCCCGGTGACTCGCAGCGTGCACCAGTACGACCCCTTC
>JBHELE010000029.1:0-4977 GCA_046263235.1 Actinomycetota bacterium | reverse complement strand
CCACGTCGTCGAGGCCCGATTCGCTCATCTGCTTGCGGATCAATCCGGCCTCCGGCGAGTAGCCCCCGTAGAAGAGCGTCTTGCACCCAGCCCCCTGGATCTTGGTAACGAGCGCCGAGTAGTCCTTCTGAGCCGGGGCGACCTGCTCCTCGCTCTCCACCTGCAGCCCCGCATCGGACAGCACGGTGTGGACGATGGAGGCCAGACCATGCCCGTACGCCGTTCCGTCACTGGCCACGAAGGTGCAGTTCGGGTTGATGACGTTTTGGATGTACAGGGAGGCCGGCTTGGCCTGGTCGCTGTTGTTGCCGACGCCTCGGAACCAGTGCGTCCATCCGTGCGTGGCCAGCGCGTCGTCCGTGGCCGACGGCGTCACGAACGGAATGGCGGCCTGGTCGAACTTGTCGCCGGTGGCGGCCGACTCGCCGGAGAACGCGGGACCGATGACGCCGACGAACGACGGGTCCGCCACGACCTTGTCCGCCAGCGGCGAGGCCTGGTCGCCGCTCCCCTGGGTGTCCTGCTCCACGAATTCGATCCTGACCGGCAGGTCGCCGAACTTGCCCTCGTTGGCCTGGTCGAACGCCATCTTCGCGGCCTGGGCGGCGTGGATGACCAGTTGCTTGTAGTCGCCAGTGAGCGCGCCGAAGAACGCGATCTTGACGGTCTGCTTCTCGCCGCCCTCACCACCGCCTCCGCCTCCGTCGCCGCCGCCTCCGCACGCAGCAGCCAGAAGTCCGAAGACCGAGACCGCGGCGATCACGCGCAGCGCAAACCGATTGCTACGCAAGCCCCTACCTCCTTTCGGGTTCCCCCCGTTTGTCCTAGCAGTCGTGTACCACAATCCCCGACGCAAGGCCAAATAGCTCGCGACCGGCGACCCACGGCTGCCGGAATTGCCACATTTCGTTATACGGGCGGGGTCCAGCGATGAGCTTGCGCGGGCCGGCCGGTCATTTCCGCTGATCTCCGACGGCGATTTCGGCCAAGAGGCGGTACTGCTCCTCACGAAGCCTGGCCCCGACCGCGAATCCAGCTCCGTGACCACACGCCCCAGGCGGGTTGCTATGCCGGCGCAAAGGGCCGGCCTAAGGACGTGCCGGGGGCGGGATTCGAACCCGCACGGGCTTTCGCCCAACGCCTTTTGAGGGCGCCGAGTCTGCCAGATTTCTCCACCCCGGCCGATCGGTATCAAGTGTAGCCTCTAGCCTTTTGGCCCCACGATCAGGTCGAGCGCTGCAACATCTCGTCGGCGCGATATCGCCACCGTCCTCCAATTCATGCGACGCCAGGAAAGCCCGAGGTGATCACAGACCCGGCAAAAGACGCTCGTATGTCAGTCGAGTAGTTCGTGAACTGATACCGGGGATAGTTCTTGCCCTTGACCACGTTTCGACTTCGACATCCATCGGAGTGGATGAGCCCTCGAATCAGACGCTCGGCGTGAGCGAAAGCGACGCGCTCCTGCCACGACTCGAGCGCGACGGGTCGGAGATGCTTCCGGCCAGGCGCATGTTGGGGGAACAGGCAGGGCCAGTGCTTCCAAGACGAGACGACTTGCGTGCACCCGGGCGCACGAACTTGGAAAACCGCGGCGCCGGGGCGTACATCCATGATGGCCCGTCGACACTCCTCGATGATCTTCGGGTACTTGTTGTCGAGCGTGACGCGAAGCGCGAAGACACCCCGACGGTGCTCCGACAAACATCCGTCACCGAGGTACAGACCTAGCAGGTAGGCGTACGCGGCCTGGTCGAAGGGCACGGGTGAACAGACGAAGCATTCCCTTGGCGATCGGTCCTGGAAGACGCCCGGCGGCCGTCCGTCCCGATGGCGCCAGTCGCGAATCGTGCCTCGGGGGATCCGTGTCAGCCGCGCGATCTGGCAGTCGTTGAGGCCCCACCGAATGAGTCGGTCGACCTCGCGATACTCGTCGGTGGACCGCACGCCGGGAACCATCGTGGCATCCCGCACCGACACGAGTGACGGTCAGCCGTGGCAGGCGTCGCGGAACGCCCGCGCGCTGTCCAGCATGGCGTCGCGGTCGCCGTCCAGGAGCGGCATGACCAGGGCCGTTCCGACGATGACGCCATCGGCGAACGAGCACGCCTCGGCGGCCTGAGCCGGCGTGGAGACGCCCACGCCGACCAGGAGCGGCGTTTCGGTGACGGGCCGAAGGGCCTCGACCACCGAACGCGCTGAGCCGGCGAGCTCATCGCGCCGTCCCGTCACTCCGAATGTGGACACGCAGTACACGAATCCATCGGACGCGCCTGCGATCTGGCGGAGCCGTTCCGTCGTCGAGTTCGGCGCCGCCAGGAACACCGTGCCCACCTCTGCCGACCGGCACCGCCCGATCCAGGACCCGGCTTCATCGACAGGGAGATCGGGCACGATCACCGCCGAGACGCCGACCGCAGCGACGGCGTCCACGAATGCCTGCTCCCCGTACGCAAGCACCGGGTTCACGTACGTCATCAACGCGACGGGGACGTCCAACTCCGCGTCCGCGATCATGCGCAGGGCCGAGTCCACGGTGGCACCGGCCTCGAGCGCGCGCCGCGAGGCCTCCTGGATCACGGGGCCGTCCATCACGGGATCCGAAAAGGGAATTCCCACCTCCACGGCGTCGGCACCTGCGGCCTGCAGGTCTCGCAACATCGCCGGGTCGACCGACCCAAGCCCCGCCGTCACGTACGGAACGAACGCTTTCGCGCCGTTCGACCGTACCGACTCGAGCCGCAAGGCCAACCGCGACGTCATCGCGCCGGCGCCGGCGCCGCCACCTCGGGATGTTGAGCCAACCAGGCCGATACGGTCGTGAGATCCTTGTCTCCCCGCCCCGACAGGTTCACCACCACGGAAACGCCGTCCGGCAAGGGCCGCCGAAGGAGCCACCCGATCACGTGGGCCGGCTCCAGCGCGGGCAGGATGCCCTCGCTCCGAGACAGGGCCACGAACCCGCGCACGGCATCCTCGTCCGTGGCCGAGGCGTACTCGGCGAGGCCCGCATCGCGGAGCCAGGCATGCTCCGGGCCGACCCCCGGGTAGTCCAGGCCCGCGGAGATCGAATGCGTGTGGGCGACCTGCCCACCCTCGTCCTGCAGCAGGTACGACCGGGCGCCGTGGAGCACGCCAGGTGCGCCGGCCGTCAGGGTGGCGCAATGATCGCCGAGCGCGGCCCCCCGTCCACCTGCTTCAATGCCGACCAGGCGAACTCCCGTCCCCAGGAACGCCGTGAACACCCCGATGGCGTTCGATCCTCCTCCGACGCACGCCGCCACGACGTCCGGCAGACCTCCTTCCGCCTCGGCGAACTGCCGCCGGGCCTCCTCTCCGATCACGCGCTGGAAGTCCCGGACCAGCATCGGAAACGGGTGCGGACCGACCACGGACCCGACGACGTAGTGCGTCGTGGCGACGGACGAAGCCCAGTCACGGAGCGCTTCGTTGATCGCGTCCTTCAGCGTCCGAGAGCCCGACGTGACCGGCACGACCTCCGCGCCGAGCAGCCGCATCCGCTCCACGTTGACGGCCTGTCGAAGGGTATCCTCCTCGCCCATGTAGACCACGCACGGCAGGCCCAGCAAGGCACAGGCAGCCGCTGTGGCCACGCCGTGCTGCCCCGCTCCGGTCTCCGCGATGATGCGGCGCTTCCCCAAACGCGTGGCCAGCAACACCTGGCCCACGCAGTTGTTGATCTTGTGGGCGCCCGTGTGGGCGAGATCCTCCCGCTTCAGCCAGATGCCGTATCCGAGGTCCGCGGAAAGTCGCGGCGCGAACGCCAGCGGAGTGGGGCGTCCCACGAAGTCGCGCAGCAGGCTGCGAAGTCTCTTCGCGAACTCTTCGTCGCCGCGGAGCGCTCTCCACGCCCGGTCCAGGTCGTCCAAGGCGGGCACCAGGACCTCCGGCACGTATCGCCCCCCGAAATCGCCGAACCTCCCCCGGACGTCCGGAAGGACCGGCACCGAGGCCGAGGCCGCCCTCACGGCGCCAGTAATCCGCGAATGACCTCGGCCGGGTCATGCGCCCGCATCAAGGCCTCGCCGACCAGGATCGCGTCGGCCCCTGCCTCCCTGGCTCGCTCCACCTGTTCCCGACCCGTGATGCCGCTCTCGATGACCAGGACACGGTCCTCCGGAACCGACCGGGCCAGATCCAGGGCGGCGTCGCCGTCGACCTCCAGCGTCTCGAGATTCCGGGCGTTCACTCCGATGATCCCGGCGTCGGCCTCCAGGGCCCGTTCCAGGTCCACGGGGGCGTGCACCTCCACCAACGCGGCCATTCCCAGCTCCTCGGCGGTGAGGCGAAGCTCCTCCAGCTCGGCGCGAGAGAGCACGGCCGAGATAAGGAGGACCGCGTCCGCCCCCTCGGCCCTCGACTGGATGATCTGCCCGGGGTGGACCAGGAAGTCCTTTCGGAGGATGGGAAGCGAGGTTCGCTGCCGAGCCGACCGCACGTCGGCCAGCGATCCGTTGAAATGGCGCGGCTCGGTGAGCACGGAGATCGCGGCGGCTCCGGCCCGCTCATACGCGCTCGCCTGCTCACCGGCGTCGACGTCGGCGATGTCACCGGCCGACGGCGACCTCCGCTTGACCTCCGCGACGAGCGAGATGCCCGGGCGGCGCAGGGCGGCCTCGAAGTCTGCCGGCGCCGGCGCAACCCGCGTCCGCAGCAGCAAGGTCCCCTCCGGCAGCGGCCGTTCGCGAAGCTCGAGGCGAACACGGTCCACCGCGTCGGTCAGGAATCCCATTGCTCCCGTCTCTCCTGTGGCCGGAAAAGCGCGCCACTATAGCCGGGTGGATCCGTGGCGCTGACACCGGGCGCCTTCCGGCGTGCCACTGCCGCGCCGAAGCCGATCGCGGCCAGCGCTGCGGCGCCGGCAACGATCTCGAGATAGACGCCCGGTCCGAAGGACGTCTCGAGCCCGCGACGGACGAGCTCCGAGAACTCTCGCCGAACGTTGGCCGCCGAGGC
>JBHELE010000028.1:0-7892 GCA_046263235.1 Actinomycetota bacterium | reverse complement strand
GACCGGGAGGAGGCGCTGAAGGTCATCGAGGCGGCCCGCCGGCGTGCCGGCGGAGCCTGAACGGGTCGAAACCTAGCTCTTGGCCCTCCGCCTCGAGCCGGCGCGCGTCCGGCGCTGCGGCGCCGTCTTCTCGGCCGGCGGCGATTCCACGTCGCCGTCGGAAGCAGCCTCGGCCGGAGCCTCCGTGGTCGCCACATCGTCGGTCGAGGCCTCCACGGACGACGCGTCGGCGGCAGGTGCTTCCTCGGCGGCAGGCGCTGCCTGCGCAGCCGTGGGCGACGCGGCGGCCTGCCCGTCCCCGCCGGGGGTCTCCCCGCCCCCAGGCGCCAGCACCGCCTCGAGCAACCCGACCGCCCCGATGAGCCGTTCGCGGAGCGTCTGGATCTCGGACATCACGACGTCGCGCCGCGCCAGAGCCGCCGCCACCAGCCGGTCGGACTCCGACTGCGCCTTGAACCGTACCTTCTCGGCGTCGTCCCTGGTGCGCTGGGCGTCGGACTCAGCCTCCTCGCGCAGCCGGTCGGCGGCGTTCTTCGCCTGCCGGAGGATCTCGTCGCGGTCGGCCACCGCTCGCTCGGACTCGGCCTGCGCATCGCGCCGAAGGGCGTCTGCGTACGTCTCGGCCTCCTTGCGGATCGTGTTCGACTCGGCTCGGGCCTTCCTCAGGACCTCCTCGCGCGACGCGCTGACCCGCTCCGACTCCTCCTGTGCCTCCCGCCGAAGGAGGTCCGCTTCGGCCTGGGCGTCGCGGCGGAGGGAGTCCGACTCGAGGCGAGCCTCCTCGAGCACGCGATTCCGTTCGTCCACTGCCTCCCGGCGGACCTGCTCCGCCTGGATCCCCGCGGATCGGAGGAGCTCGGCGACGTTGTTGGCGAGGCTCCCGTAGGCGTCCTGCCGGCTGACCTCGGCCAGGCGCTCCAGGTCGGTGATCTTTGCCCGGGCCTCGGTGAGCTGGTCCTCGAGCTCCCGGCTCCGGGCGGCATCGGCCCGGGCCTCCTCGATCTCACGGCCGACGTCGGCGGCACGGGAGGCCTCCCCCTGCGCCTCCTCGAGCTGATCCCGGAGCCGGCCGACCTCCGCCTCCAGCTCCATGACCCTCTGGGGCGCGGAGCCGCTCTCCGCCATCTGGCGTTCCAATGCCGCGGCGCGGTCGCCGGCGCGACGAGCCTCCCGCAGCTGGCGCTCCAAGGCCTGGATGCGCGTGCCGAGCTGGGCCAGATAGTCCTGGACCTGGTCCGGTGACAGTCCCTTCCTGACCCTGGCGAACTCGGGAGTCTGGAGCAGGGGGAGGCTCTCGGACTCCGGCGCTTCGGTCCACACGCCGTGGATGGACTGAGATCCCTCCTGGTTGCCCATCACCTCTCCTCTCCCATCGCCACGCGGGTTTCGCAGGTTCTTACTGCAGCGTCACGGCGGCGGTCAACAAAGGCCACCCCGGGAAGTGCCCCAGCTTACACCGACCGGTCAGACCCGCTGCCGGCTCTCGTCCCACTCCTCCCAGGTCATGAGCACGTCACGGGGCTTCGACCCCACGCTGGGGCCCACGATGCCCCGCTCCTCCAGCAGATCCATGATTCGTCCGGCCCGGGCGAACCCGACCTTGAGCTTGCGCTGCAGCATGGACGTGGACCCCAGCTGGGACCGAATGACCAGCTCGGAGGCCTGCTCCAGCAGGTCGTCCTCGCCCCCCAGGTCGTCGGCCTCGGTGGGCGGCTTCCCGAGGCCGTCGATGTTCGCGGCGAACTCGGGCTTGCGCTGCTGTCGGCACCACTCGGTCACCGCGTCGATCTCGGCCTGGGTCACCCACGCGCCCTGGATCCGGACGGCCTTCGACACGTTCGCCGGCTGGAACAGCATGTCGCCGTGGCCGACCAGCTTCTCGGCGCCCCCGACGTCGAGGATGACCCGCGAATCCGCCTGCGATGCCGTCATGAACGCGATACGCGACGGAATGTTCGCCTTGATCAGTCCGGTGACGACGTCCACCGACGGCCGCTGTGTGGCGACCACCAGGTGGATCCCGACGGCCCGGGCCATCTGGGCGATCCGGCAGATGGCGTCCTCGACGTCCCGGGGAGCGACCATCATGAGGTCCGCCAGCTCGTCGATCACGACGACCACGTACGGAACGTGGTCGAAGTTGGCTTCCTGGCCCGGAGGGATTCGAAGCGTGCCCTCGGCGTGAGCCCGGTTGTACGTCTCGATGTCCCGCATGCCGACGGTGGCGAAGGACTCGTAGCGCAGCTCCATCTCCCGGACCACCCAGGCCAGCGCCTCGGCGGCCCGCTTCGGATGGACGATCACCGGCGACAGGAGGTGGGGAAGGTCGGCGAAGTGCGACAGCTCGACCCTCTTCGGGTCGACCAGCACCATCTTCACGTCGTCGGGTGACGTGCGCATGAGCAGCGACGTGACGAACGCGTTGATCAGGCTGGACTTCCCGGCCCCCGTGGCGCCGGCGATCAGCAGGTGCGGCATCTCGGCCAGGTTCACGAGGACCGCCCGGCCGTGCACGTCCTTGCCCAACCCCACGAACAGCGGCTTGGTGACCTCCTTGGCGGCCTTCGACGCCAACACGTCGCCCAGCATCACGAAATCGCGGACCTTGTTCGGGACCTCGACGCCGATGGCCGACTTCCCCGGGATCGGGGCGATGATCCGGACGTCCGGCGTGGCCAGGGCGTAGGCGATGTCGTCCCCGAGCGACAGAACCTTGTTGACCTTGGTCCCGGCCTCGACCTCGACCTCGTACATGGTGACGGTGGGACCGCGGTGCGACGCGACCACCCGGGCGGCGACCCCGAACGTCCGGAACGTGCGCTCCAACGCCGCCGTGGTCGCCTCGGAGTCCCTGGAGTCGGCCGAGGTGGCCGGAGCCCGGCGGAGGAGGTCGAGCGGGGGGAGCCGGTAGCCGCCGCGCGTCGGCAGGGGGAGCCGGATCTGTTTCGGCTCGCCCACCTCGACCGCTCCCGGTTCCGGTTCCACCAGGCCGGCCCCCACGTCGACGAGGGCCGTGTCCATCGATGGTCGCGGTCTTCCGCGCTTCGGCTCGCCGGCCGTCGCTGGCTCCGGCTCCGTTCGAACGAACGCCGCCTTCACCCATCTTCCGATCTCGGCGATGGGGGTCGCGGTGAAGATCAGCATGCCGAGCGCGACGAGCCCGACGCACACCGCGGTCGCGCCGTACGTGGAGAGCGCCTTCGACAGGGTCCAGCCGACGGCGGCGCCGATCACGCCCGACGCGCCGCTCACGCCGTGGTAGCCGGCGGCCGGGCTCGGATTCCCGCCGGCGATCGATGCCAGGCCGAGGACGCCAGCCAGGCCGATGGCCACCCCGACCAGCATCCGGCCTCGAACGTCGGGGTCCGTCCCCGTGAGCAACAGGGCCGCCCAGAATGCGGCCGCCACCGGGATCCCGTACGCGAACGGGCCGAACGACGCCTTCCCCGCGACGAGCAGGAGCTTCCCGAACGGCCCGCCGGCCTCGAACCACAGGCCCAGGACCGTCAGGACGGCCAGCACGATCAGGCCGATCCCGACGAGGTCGGCCCTCCGCGTCACCAGGTGGCGGCCGACTCTGGCCCCGCCCCGTCTCAACACGCCGGGCCCCTCATGGACCGCCCTCTTGGGTCGTGGGGCGGGACGGCTTCGCCGCCTGCCCTTCGACCGCCTCGACGACTTCGTTCTGGTTGTTTTCGGCATGCGGGGAGCTACACCTCCATGATCACCGGCAGGATCACGGGCTTGCGCTGTGTCGCCTCGAAGAAGTATCGACTCAACTGACGGCGGATGTGCTGTTTTAGCAATCCGGGATCGGTCTTTTCCTCCACCGGGGCTTCCTGCAACGCAGTCACCGTTCGCTCCCGAGCCTCCTCCAGCAGAGGCCCCGCCGTCTCGTCGAACACGAACCCGCGGTTGACCACGTCCGGGCCGGCCACGATCTCGCCGGAGTGGGCGTCGACGGCGAGGACGACCACGACGATGCCGTCGTCGGCCAGTTTCCGCCGGTCCCGCAGGACGACCATCCCGACGTCTCCGATCCCCAGCCCGTCGACGAAAACCATCCCGGCGTTGACCCGATCCCCGCGCCGGACCTCCGAGCCCAGCCCGACCGTGTCGCCGTCCTCCACGATCAGGACCCGGTCCTCCGGAATGCCCACCGCGCGGGCCAGCTTGGCGTGGTGTGCCAGGTGCCGACGCTCGCCGTGAATCGGGATGAACCACCGGGGTCGAACCAGGTTGAGCATGAACTTGAGCTCCTCGGCGGCGGCGTGCCCCGACACGTGCACCGGAGAGACGGAGACGTGAAAGACCTCCGCGCCCGTTCGGTACAGCCCGTCGAGCGTCCGGTGGATGGCGGTCTCGTTCCCCGGGATCACGGAGGACGACAGGATCACCGTGTCGCCAGGTTCGAGCTTCACCCACTTGCGCTCGCGGGCCGCCATCAGCGCCAGCGCGGAGAGCGGCTCGCCCTGTGACCCGGTGCTGCACACGACGACGTCGGCCGGGTTCATCCCCTCGACCTCTTCGATCAACACGATGTCCTCGTCCCGCACCTCGAGATATCCGAGCGACCGGGATGCGGCGACGCTCTGATGCATGCTGCGCCCCAGGAACGCGACCCTCCGGCCGGTCCGGCGAGCGGCGTCGACCACCTGCTGGATGCGGTGGATGTGGCTGGCGAAGCAGGCCACCACCACCAGTCGGCGGGCATCGCGGATGATTTCGAACAGGGCCGGGCCCACGGTTCGTTCCGACAGCGTCATGCCGGGGTCCTCGGCGTTCGTCGAATCGGACAGCATCACGTGAACGCCCCGCCGCGCCTCGGTGGCGATGCCCTGGAGGTCGGTCACGCGGCCGTCGATGGGGGTCTGATCGAGCTTGAAGTCGCCGGTGTGGAGCAGCGTGCCGGCCGGGAGGTCGATGGCGAGGGCGCACCCGTCGGGGATCGAATGGGCCACGCGGTGAAAGCGCATGGTGAAGGGCCCGGTGGTCACCTCCTGGCCCGGGGTGACCTCGCGGAACTCGGCCCGGTCCCGCACCCTGTGCTCCTCGAGCTTCCCCTCGATCAGCGCCAGGGTCAGCTTCGTCGCATAGACGGGAAGGGAGAGATCGCGAAGCAGGTACGGCAGGGATCCCACGTGGTCCTCGTGCCCGTGGGTGAGCACGACGGCGTGGACGCGGTCGGCGTTGTCGCGCAGGTACTGGAAATCCGGCAGGACGAGGTCGATGCCGGGCATCTCCACTTCCGGAAAGGAGAGGCCGGCATCGATGACGAGGATGCTCCCCCCGAGCTCGAGGGCGGCCATGTTCCGGCCGACTTCCCCCACACCCCCGAGAAAGACGAGACAGGGGTCCTCAGACATGCCCGCCGAGGATAGCGGGTTAGAGGACGCCGACCTCGCGAAGGGCCTGCTCGATGCGGCTCCGTTCGTCGTCCGTCGCCGGCACGAGCGGCAGCCGCGGCGGGCCGACCGGGTGTCCGGTCATCTGCAACGCGGCCTTTACCGGGATGGGGTTCGACGTGATGAACAACGCCTTGTACAACGAAAGGAGGTCCTGGTGGATCTTCCGTCCCGCCGCCGTGTCGCCCGCCTCGATGAGCTCGACCATCTCCTTCATGCGCTCACCCACGAGATGCGACGCCACCGAGATCACCCCGACCGCTCCGAGGCAGACGAACGGGAACGTCGCCCAATCGTCGCCGGAGTAGACCTCGAAGTCCGGCGGGGCGTCCTTGATGATGCGGCTGGCCGTCTGGAAGTCCGCGGTGGCGTCCTTGACGCCGACGATGTTGGCGACCTCGGCCAGGCGGAGAAGCGTGTCCGCTTCGATCGTGCAGGCCGTCCGGCCGGGGATGTTGTACAGCAGCAGGGGCAGGTCGGTGGCCTTGGCGACCTCGGTGAAGTGCGCGACCAGGCCGGCCTGGGGGGGCTTGTTGTAGTAGGGCGTGACGACCAGGACGCCGTCGACTCCCGCCTCCTGGGCCTCCCGGGTCAGCTCCACCGACTCGGCGGTGTTGTACGTCCCGGTTCCGGCGATGACCTTTCCGCGCCCCCCGGAGGCCTCGACGACGGCTCGGTACAGATCGACCTTCTCACGGTGCGACAGCGTGGCCCCTTCCCCGGTCGATCCCGTGATGACCAACCCGTCCGAACCGTTGTCGAGCAGATGCCGGCCCAGCGTCTGGGCGGCGTCGAGGTCCAAGGAGAAGTCGTCCCGGAACGGCGTGACCATCGCCGTGACGATCGAGCCGAAGCGTCCCGTCATGGCCGTGGCTCCTTTCGTGGTCGGTCCGTGAAGGGGTCGAGGCTATCCTAGCCGCCGTGCGGATCTATACGAAGAAGGGCGACGACGGCACGACCGGGCTGTTCCACGGGGGGCGGGTATCGAAGGCCGACCCGGCGCCGGAGGCGTACGGAGCGGTGGACGAGGCCGTCGCCGCGCTCGGTGCGGCCCGGGCCGTCATCGACGACGAGGCCGGGGCGCTGGTGCTTCGGCTGCAACGGGACCTCTTCGTGGTCGGTGCCGACCTCGCCACCAACCCGGACAAGCGCGACCGGCTCAAGGCCGGCGAGTCCTTGACCACGCCGGACATGACCGACCGACTGGAGTCGCTGATCGACACGATCGTGCAGGACCGTCCACTGCCGCCGTACTTCATCGTTCCCGGCGCGACGCCGGCATCCGCGGCGCTGGACGTGGCCCGGGCCGCCGTTCGACGGGCGGAGCGGCGGTGCGTGCAGATGCGTGAGGACGGTCGCCACGTGAGCGCCGAGGTGCTGCGGTATCTGAACCGGCTGTCCGACCTGCTGTTCGCCATGGCGCGGTGGCAGGCCGGCGGCGACGAAGAGCCCAGCCGGGAGCCGTGAGTCCGGGCTCGTGGTGACGATCGACGACGTCCGGGCGCTGACCTCGACCCTCCCGCGAAGCTACGAGGTCCTGGTGCGGGACCGCGTGAAGTTCCGTGTGGGGCGGCTGGTGTACCTGGCGTTCTCCCGAGACGAGTCGGTGATGGGCTTCGCGTTCCCAAAGGAAGAGCGGGAGGCCCTGGTGGCGTCGGAGCCGCACAAGTTCGCCATGCCGGGACCGTCGGATCTCAGGTACAACTGGGTCGAGGTCCGGCTCCACGCGATCGATCACGACGAGCTTCGGGAGATCGTGTTGGAGGCCTGGCGCATGGCGGTCCCGAAACGCGTCGCCGTCGAGCGCCTCGGAGCCTGAGGTGTCGGGGGCGGCGTCAGTCGGCGAGCGCGGCCGGAGCGGGAAGCGACGAGTCGAGGAACTCCGTCAGGCGCCGGGCTTCCTCGAAGCTGATCGAAAGGGCGTAGACGGCCTGGTCCTCGATCCAGATTGATAACCGTACGTGGTCCGCGGGAATTCGTACCGATCCCTCCGCCGCTGAAACCTCGACCTCTTCGAGATAGCAGCTGACCCGGAGCGCTCCGTGGGGCGGGTCGCCTGGACCGACCGGCACCGACCAGAACCACTGCGAGACCTTTGGACGGCGGCCCAGGAGGAGGTCGGTGGGGAGACGGAGGCCGCACGCCACGCAGAACGTGTGCTCCTGCGGCTGTTCCAGCCCACACCGGGGACAGAACATCTTGGCCATCCCGCAGCTCCTGGTCGTGGGGCACGATTGTATGCCCGAGGGCACGCCCCGAGAACCCCGGCCGGTACGATGCCGGATGCCCGGGCCGCCGCGGGCGTTCGATCGAGAGGAGGCCATCGTGGTGAGGGTGCACATTTGGCTTCGCAAGAAGGAGGGCTTGACCGCGGAGGACTTCCGCGAGTACTGGATCAACAACCACGCCCCGATCGCCCGCGACGGCTACAACGCGTTGAGGGGGTACGTCGTGAACTTGGTCACTCGCGTGCCGGAGGGACAGGAG
>JBHELE010000027.1:0-3978 GCA_046263235.1 Actinomycetota bacterium | reverse complement strand
CACGTTGACGGCCACACGCGATACCGGCATGGCATGCTCGATGGCTCGCTTGTGCGTCTGCAAGGCCCGGATGCGGGCCCGCCGGCGCGATGGCAGGATCTCCGCCTCGTCACCAACCCGGAGCCGCCCCCCGACGAGCGTTCCGGTGACCACGGTCCCGGACCCACGGATGGTGAAGACGCGATCGACGAAGTGCCTCGGCCGCCCATCGAGCTGAGGGGTGGCGGCCGCCGCGACCATCGCGTCGAGCGCCGCGCGCGTGGCGTCGAGTCCCGCTCCCGTGACGGCCGAGCAGGCGATCACCGGCGCGCGGTCGAGCCGCGTTCCGGCCAGGCGAGCCCGAACCGCCCCGACGCGCTCGTTCGCTGTCGCGTCGTCCACGAGGTCGCTCTTCGTCAGGGCGACCACGGCCCCGTCCACTCCCAGCACGTCCAGGATCTGCAGGTGCTCTTCGGACTGCGGCTTCCACCCCTCGTCCGCGGCGACGACGAACAGGACGAGCCGTACCGGGCCGACGCCGGCCAGCATGTTTCGGATGAATCGCTCATGCCCGGGGACGTCGACGAACCCGACCTCCCGGCCGGAGGGAAGCGTGGTCCAGGCGAATCCGAGATCGATCGTCAGTCCGCGGCGCTTCTCCTCCGCCAGCCGGTCGGGATCCATTCCGGTCAGCCGGGTGATCAACGAGGACTTCCCGTGGTCGACGTGCCCCGCGGTCGCTACGACGTGGAGGGCGGACCCGGAAGGCCGCCTCGCAGCCTCGGACCCGGTCCGGGCAGCGGATCCGGTCATTCCTGCTCGAGCGCGTACCGGATGGCGCGAACCAGCCGGTCGTCGTCTTCGCGCGGAACGGTTCGCAGGTCGAACACGAGCGCTCCGTCGTCGACCCGGCAGAACACCGGGGGCCGGCCCAGGCGAAGCCGTGCCGCGACGGACTCCGGAGCCGCCACGTTCAGGACCATCTCGGCCGACGGCACACCGTGCCCGGGCATCGACCCGCCCCCCGGAACGGCCGTGCTCTCACGAACCGACGCGCCGGGGAACACCATCGCCATCGCCCTGGCTCGTCGAAGCAGCGCGCCTTGCGACGCCGTGCGCAGGATCCACACGGGGATCTCTCGGCGCCGGCCCGTGGCGTACAGGCGCAGGACCGACTCGAGCGCGGCCACCGTCATCTTGTCCACTCGCAGCGCCCGGGCCAGCGGGTGCCGTCGGAGCCGATCGATGAGGTCGGCTCCCCCGACGAGCATGCCGGCCTGAGGCCCGCCGAGGAGCTTGTCGCCGGAGAACGCCACGAGGTCCGCTCCCTGTGTCAGCGCCTCGCCGACGGCTGGCTCGTCCGGCGGGACCTCCCCGAACCGGTCCAACAGGCCGCTTCCCACGTCGTACAGGAGCGGAACGCCGGCGCGCCGGGCAATCTCGCCGAGCTTTGTCACCGGAACGGCGGTCGTGAAGCCGCTTAGCCGGTAGTTGCTGGGGTGGACCTTGAGGACGAGCCCGGTCTTCGGTCCGATGGCCCGCACGTAGTCGTTCGCGTGCGTTCGATTCGTCGTGCCGACCTCGATCAGCCTCGCGCCGGACGCCGCCATGATGTCGGGGAGCCGAAACTCCCCCCCGATCTCGATCAGCTCCCCCCTGGAGACGAGCACCTCGCGCCGCGGGGCGAGGCCGGCCAGCGCCAGCAGGAGCGCGGCCGCGTTGTTGTTCACGACGAGCGCGTCCTCGGCACCCGTCAGCGCCACGAGCAGAGATTCGGCCCGCGACGTGCGTTTTCCCCTGCGTCCGGTCTCGCGGTCGATCTCGAGGTCGGAATAGGCGGCGGCCGCGCGCGCCGCGGCCCGCGCCGCAGCGGGCGGGAGCGGGGCCCGCCCCAGTCCGGTGTGCAGGATCACTCCCGTGGCATTGACGACCTCGCTGATGCCGTACGAGGCCCGGGCGGCCCGCCCGAATGCCCTGGCCAGAATGACCGGGTCCGGGGGGATGGCCCTCCCCCGGGCGGCGTCGGCCCTGACGTCGTCCAGCGCCTGCTGCAGTGCGCGCTTCACCAGCGGCCGGCCGAACTTCGCGGCGGCCCGTCGGGCGGGCGCCGTGCGGAGCAAGGCGTCGACCGATGGGACGCTTCGCCGGAGATCGACGGCCTTCGACATCAGCCGAATCTAGCTCGCGGTGGCCGGGCCCGCCGTCGACCGGGCGGACACTCAGGACCCCTCGACGTATCTCGTGCCGTCGACCCGGACCAGCCTCGAGAACGGGTGTGGGTAGTGAGCGGTCGACAGGGTCGATCGGCGGGATTCGACGCGATCGAGCCACTGGCGGCGCGTCCAACCCGCCAGGGAGGGATCCTGGTCGCCGCGCGAGCGCCAGTTCGGCTCGGCGACCTGTACCGGATGGTTGGTGAGGTCGCCGGAGACCATGGCCGACCCCGCAGTGGATTCGACCCAGACGCTTTGATGGCCGGGGGTATGGCCGGGGGTCGCGACGACGGTCACGGCATCGGTCAGAGGCTGGTCTCCCTCGACGAGGTCGAGGACTCCGGCCCGCTGCAGCGGGACCGCCTGTTGGTCGAAGGCGGCTCGGTCTTCCTCATCGCCGAGCTCTCGGAACCCCTCCCATTCGGCGCGGTTGATCAGGTACCGCGCGTTGGGAAAGGTCACGGAGAATTCGCCGCCGTTCTCCGTGACTCCCCAGCCGATGTGGTCCAGGTGGAGATGAGTGATCACGACGGTGTCGACGCCGCCCGGATCGACCCCGGCGTCGTCGAGCTCGTCGGGCAGCCGCCCGGCCGCGCCGATCCATCGCGAGGCGATGGTCGACGCCGGCCCCACTCCGGTGTCGACCAGGATCGTGCGGTGGGCGGTTCGAATCAGATAGCAGTGGACGTGGAACAGCCATCCGTCTTGACCGTCGAAGGTGTCGGGGTACCGATCCCGGAACCCGGGCCAGCGATCCGCCGGAACATCGGGAAAGGCCTCTCGCATGGGCCGGGGAAACCGGTTGGCCAGATCACAGAGAGCGGTAACTTCGATCTCGCCCATTCTTAACGAGCCGTGCGGCATGATGCCTCCCGGTCGACGACGGCCATTGTCACACTCCGCCGCGGGAGGAGGTCGACGGTCCAATTGCAGCGCGAAGCCGTGGCAAGCTCTTCGACGTGGGTGACGAACCTTGATCGGCAGACGCAGATGACGCTGGCGAGGATCGGCCGGTTCCAGGTGGAGCGGATGCTGGGCTCGGGGAGCTTCGCGACGGTATGGCTGGCCCGTGACGAGGACCTCGATGCGTGGGTGGCCATCAAGCTGCTCGCCGAGAACTGGAGCCTCAACGAGGACGCTCGCCGCCGGTTCATCGAAGAGGCCCGGGCGCTCCGCCGACTCGATCACGACCGGATCGTCCGCGTGTACGAGGTGGGGCGGCTCCCGGACGACCGGCCCTACATGGTCATGGAGTACGCGGACCGCGGCAGCCTGGAGGAGCGGATGCGACTGCGCGCTCAGCTCGACCAGCCGTTCGCGGTCGGGGAGGCGGTGGGACTGTCGGTGGAGATCGCCGAGTGCCTCGCCTCGGTCCACGATCTTCGGATCGTCCATCGCGACGTCAAGCCCAGCAACATCCTCTTCCGCTCGTTGGCGAAGGAACGCCAGGAGGAGCTGCAGCGGGAGGGGAAGCGCCCCGCGACCGAGCGGACGCTCTTGGGGGACTTCGGGATCGCCCGGCGCCTGGAGGGCGTCATGAGCGCGACGAGGGTGGTCGGTTCGCCCCAGTACATGGCGCCGGAGCAGGCTGACCCGGTTCGAGCCAGGCTGGTCGACCAGCGCGGCGACATCTACTCCGCCGCCGTCATCCTGTTCGAGCTGTTGACCGGACGGACCCCGGCCAACGAACGGGAGCGGTCGGCCGACGTGTCCATGGCGTTGAGTCGCCGCGACGTTCCCGCTCCGCTCTCGGCGGCGATCGCCCGGGCTCTGTCGCACGATCCGG
>JBHELE010000026.1:0-5232 GCA_046263235.1 Actinomycetota bacterium | reverse complement strand
AATGCCACTCCTCATGACGGCGGAGCATGTGGCCTGGCGGTGGTGCTGGGGCTCGAGGAGCCCGGCGCCGCCACGCGTCTAGCCGTCCATAACAGCCAGCGCGAGGCCCCGGGGCACAGGTCCCGGGGCTCTTTCGTTTTGGCGCGAAGGGAGAGACCGACCCGTGACGTCGAACCTCGAGGTGCTGCCGAACCGATCGGTGTTCGACCGCCTCGCCCGGGAGTGGCCGTTGGTTCCCGTCTGGGCCGAGCTCACTGCCGACGTGTGCACGCCGGTCGGGGTCTTTCCCTCGCTGGCCGCCGACGGGCCGGCGGCGCTGCTGGAGAGCGTGGAGCGCTCCGAACGATGGGGCCGGTACTCGTTCGTGGCGGGCGATCCGGCCGCGATCATCACCGCGAGGGAAGACGGCCTGGTCCTCGGCGAGGTCCGGCGGCCGCTTCCGATCGAACCAGGCCTTCACGAAGGCGCCCCGTTGAGCGCCCTCGCCGACGTCGTGAGCCGACTCCGAGGGCCCCGCCTCGCGGAGCTGCCGGCGCTCAGCGGAGGCCTGGTCGGCATGCTGGGGTACGAGGCGGCCTCGCTGATCGACGGTAGCCCGCACCCCGGATCGGCACCGCCTTTCCCACCGATCTCGTTCCTGGTCGTGGACCGGGCCGTCGTCTTCGACCACTGGCGACAGCGGCTGATCCTGGTCGTCCACACCACTGCGGAGGCGGGCCTGCACGGGGGCACGATGGCGCTCGAGGACCTGGCGTCGCGGGTGCTGGCGCGCTCACCCCTTCGGCCCGACCCCGTCGCGACCGCGCCTTCGTCACGGGACGCCGACGCTGACAATGCCCCGGATCTTCGCGAGCGCTTCGTGAAGTCGGTGGCCCGGACCCGCCAACACATCCTGGCCGGGGACATCTTCCAGGCCGGGCTGTCGCGCCGGACGGAGTCTCCTGCTCCGGATGGCGCCCTCCCGATCTACCGGCGGCTTCGGCTGTCGAATCCCGCTCCGTACATGTTCCTCGTTCACTTGCCTGCCCTGGAGTTGGCGGGGTCGTCACCAGAGCCATTGGTTCGCGTGGAGGGCCGGCGCGTGACCACGCGCCCGATCGCGGGCACCCGTCCTCGTGGCGCGGATGCGGCCGAGGACGATCGCTTGGAACGAGACCTCCTGGCCGATCCGAAGGAGCGGGCCGAGCACGCCATGCTGGTCGACCTCGCTCGAAACGACCTCGGTCGCGTATGCCGTCCGGGGACGGTCGAGGTGACCGAGCTCATGAAGGTCGAACGGTTCTCGCGCGTGATGCACATCGTGTCGACCGTGGAGGGCGACCTGCGCGACGGAATGTCGGGGCTCGACGCGCTGGCGGCGACGTTCCCGGCGGGGACGGTGACCGGGGCGCCGAAGCGACGGGCCATGGAGATCATCGCGGAGGAGGAAGCCGAAGCCCGCGGACCGTACGCCGGCGCGGTTGGGTACCTGACGTTCGCCGGCGACCTCGACTTCTGCATCACGATTCGGACGGCCGTGGTGGCGGACGGCGTGGCGTCGGTTCAGGCCGGCGCCGGGATCGTCGCGGACTCAGACCCGGATCGGGAGTTCGACGAGACCAGGGCGAAGGCCTCCGCGCTGCTGTCCGCCGTGGCCCGGGGCGAGGCGGCCTTTCGATGATCCTGGTCGTCGATCACTATGACTCGTTCGTCTACAACCTGATCCAGTTGGTCGAGGCCTTCGGGTTCGAGACCGAGGTCGTCCGCTCGGACGCGGAGGGCGCGGCGGCGCTGGTGGGGCGGCGGCCCGATGCCGTCATCCTCTCGCCGGGTCCGGGACGACCGCAGGACGCCGGTTGCATGGTGGAGCTGACCACACTTCTCGACGCGCGAACGCCGGTCCTCGGGGTGTGCCTTGGACATCAGGCCATCGGAATCGCGTACGGCGGGGTCGTGGCCCGATCGCCCGAGCCCGTTCACGGCAAGGCGTCGTCGATCCATCACACCGGCGAAGGGATCTTCGCCGGGCTCCCCAATCCGTTCGACGGGGGGCGGTATCACTCGCTTTCTGTACGAGACCGAGATCTCCCCACCGACCTGAACGTCACGGCCCGAACCGAGGACGGCGTGGTCATGGCCGTCCAGCATCGAACGCTGCGGCGGTTCGGCGTGCAGTTCCATCCCGAGTCGATCCTGACGCCGGCAGGGCCTCGGCTGATCCAGAACTTCCTGGCCCTCGTCGGCGCGCCGTCCCCGCCGGCGCCGGCGGCCCGAGGCCGCGACGTGCCCTTGTCAACGCCGCCCGGACCCGTCAACATACCTGGACGATGAGCGTCACCGGAATGCGCGCGACCCTGTCCTTCTATGGCTATCGGTTTGGCCACTCCGCGCCTTCCCGGGGAGGTGCGTCGGGCTAGACGACCCGAAGCGAAGGAACCGGCGGGCGCGGAGCGAGGCTCCGCGCCTTTTTTCGTTTCCAGGAACGGCGCCAGGAGGTGAAGATGGACCGGCCAGTTGCAGCGACGGCGTGCCGCGGGATCCGCGGCGCGATCACGGCGGACGACCCCGGCGCGGTCGCCGACGCGGTCCACGCGGCCACGGTCGAGCTGCTCGACGCGCTGGTCACCGCGAATGGCTGCGAGGTGGCCGACCTCGCCGCGGCCATCTTCACGGTTTCGGACGACCTGGCCGGGTCGAATCCTGCTGCGGCGGCGCGCGCTCACGGGTGGGACCAGGTCCCGTTGCTGGTCGTTCGCGAGCACGACGAGTCCGTCGGACGGTGCGTCCGGGTGCTGGCGCTGTGGAACACGACCCGGCCGCAATCCGAGATCCACCACGTGTACCTGAAGGGGGCCAGGGCTCTTCGGCCGGACCTGGCCGGATTCGCGTGAGGAGGAAAGACATGGTGATCGTGATGAACGCCCATGCCACCGACCGTGAGATCGACCCCGTGTCGGAGCGGATCGGCGAGCTCGGCTTCCAGGCCCACCTCTCCCGAGGCTCGGAGCGAACCATCATCGGCGTGATCGGCGACGAACGCCCCGTGGAGCCCGAGGTCTTCGAAGCGCTGCCGGGAGTGGAGCGGGTCGTTCGCATCCTCCATCCGGCCAAGTTGGCCAGCAGGGACTTCCATCCGGACGACCGTGTCATCGAGCTGGCCAACGGCGCACGGATCGGGGGCCGCGCCGTCGCCGTGATGGCCGGCCCGTGCGCGGTGGAGAGCCGTGAGCAGGTGGACCGGGCGGCCGACGCCGTCCACGCGGCCGGAGTTCGAATCCTCCGCGGCGGTGCGTTCAAGCCGAGGACGTCGCCGTATAGCTTCCAGGGTCTCGGCGAGAAGGGGCTGCTCCTCCTTCGCGAGGTGGCGGACGAGCGGGGAATGGCGGTGATCACCGAGGTGATCAGCCCGCAAGACGTCCCGCTGGTCGCTCAACACGCCGACGTCCTCCAGGTCGGGGCGAGGAACATGGCCAACTACAGCCTGCTGAACGCGGTCGGCGCGGCGGGGCGCCCCGTGTTGCTGAAACGCGGATTGGGTTCGACCGTGGACGAGCTGCTCCAGGCCGCCGAGTACATCCTGGCGCAGGGCAACCCCGATGTGGCCCTGTGCGAGCGAGGGATCCGGACGTTCGAGACGGCCACCCGGTTCACGCTGGACATCAACGCCATCCCGGTGCTCAAGCAGCTCACGTCGCTTCCGGTGATCGTCGATCCCAGCCACGCGACCGGCAAGGCCGACCTCGTGGCGCCCGTGGCGCTGGCGGGAGTGGCCGCGGGGGCGGATGGGTTGTTGGTCGAAGTCCATCCGAACCCTCGTGAGGCACTCTCCGACGGCGCCCAGTCGCTGGATCCGGACGCCTTCGCCAACCTGATGAACTCCGTCCGCAAGCTGGCCGAGGCCCTCGGTCGGCGGGCGGCGTAGCGTGACGGACCGCGACGACCGGATGGTCAACGTGGCAGACGGGTGGAGTCCGAGACGGTTGGCCCTGTACGGGGTCGGTCAAGTGGGGACGATGATCGGGCTTGCCGCTCGATCGCGTGGGTTCGCTCGCCAGATCGTGGTGGCCGACCCGGACGGCGACGCGCTGGCCGCGAGCCGGGCCCGCGGCCTTCGTCCCGATGGATACGTCGGCCCGGACGCCGGCCAGGTCGACGCGGACGTGATCGTGCTGGCGGCGCCGGTCCCGCGGATCGTGGAGCTGGTCGAACGGATCGGCCCGCGGCTTCGATCCGAGCAGCTGCTCATCGACACCGGCGGGGCGAAGAGCGTCGTGGTGGAGGCGATGCGCTCCATTCCGGCCGACTCGCACGCCATCGGGGGACATCCGATGGCGGGGACGGAAATCCCCGGGGCGGCCGGCGCCCGGCCCGAGGCCCTTCAAGGTGCCCCGTTCGTCCTGACGCCCGCCAGGGACGACGACGTGGCCCTGCGACGGGCCCGGCGTTTCGTCGAAGCGTTGGGAGCCCGACCGGTCATCGCCTCGGCGGAGGAACACGACCGGATCGTCGCCCGTACCAGTCACCTTCCCCACGTCGCGGCGTTCGGCCTGGCGGCTGTGGCCGCCGCCGTGGGACCGCCCGCGAGGGTGGCCCAGCTGTCGGGCAGCGGCTTCCGTGGGGCCACGCGGCTGGCGGCCAGCGACCCGAAGATGGTGGCAGCGTTCCTGTCCGCGAACCGCGCGGAGGTCCGCGCCGCCATCGACCAGTTGCTCACGGTGGTCCGGGGGCTGGACCGAACTCTGAACGATCCCGACGCGCTTGCCGCGATGCTCGCGCACATGGGGGGCTCGAACACGGTGGAGGCGAGGTGACGGAGGAAGCTCGGGTTCGCCCGAGCGAGCGGCCACTGCGTGGGGAGGTTCGGGTCCCCACGGACAAGTCCATCTCACACCGGGCGGCCCTGATCGCGGCCATCGCCGCGGGCCGCAGCATCATTCGCGGGTTCTCCCCCGCCGGCGACTGCGCCTCGACTCTCGCCGTGCTCTCGGCGCTCGGCGTGACCGTCGCTCAGGCGGACCACACCGTGATCGTCGACGGACTGGGCGACGCCGAGCTTCGCGCGCCGGCGGAGCCGCTCGACTGCGGGCGCTCCGGGACGACCATGCGGCTCGTGGCCGGCCTCGTGGCGCCGCATCCCGGGCCGTTCGAGCTATCCGGAGACGAACAGCTCCGGCGCCGGCCGATGGAGCGCGTGGCCGTTCCGCTTCGCGCCATGGGCGCGGCCGTGACCACCGACGACGGCCGTCCGCCCAT
>JBHELE010000025.1:0-2550 GCA_046263235.1 Actinomycetota bacterium | reverse complement strand
GAGGGCCACGTGGTCATCCCTCAGCCCGAGACCCGGCTGGTGCCCGGCGACGAGATCCTGGCCATCGCCACCGGCGAGGCGGAGGAGGCGCTCCAGGCCGCCATCCTCGGCGAGCATGAGGAGCGCCGGGGCAGCGAGCGGTAGCCCTAAGCGAACTCGAAGTCCGGGTTCACCATCCGAGGGCGGGCGTGGCGCTGTTCCGCCAGGAGTCCCTCGAGGATCACTCGGGTGCCCAGGTGCAGGCCCTCGATGTGGTCACGGCCCGTCCAGACGGCGGCCATCTCCCCCGTGCCGTCGGTGATCACGGCCTCGAGGAGGGTCGACCCGTCCTGCGGCCTGACCGTCAGCCGTCGGACGATCCCGGTGACGCGCACGCGCTCGCGGTTCGGACAGGAGTCGATCCGGCGCGTGCCGGGGATGTCCTCGGCCCAGTCGCGGATCTCCTCCGCCAGCCGGTCTTCGTCCGACTGGCGGGCTCGGTGAAGTAGCCGGCTCAGCCAGCCCACGGCTCCGGTCCTAAGAAGCCTCGGTCGTGACGGCCGCCGCCTCCGGGCTGGGCGGCTGGTCGGCCACGAGCTCCTCGGCCCGCTGGCGCTTCGAGTACCAGATGGCGCCGGCCACGACGACCAGCGTGCCGACGGCCATCATCGCCCGGGGCACACGGTCGTCGATGGCGATCACCATCGGCGCGATCAGCAGCGCGACCAGGTTCATCACCTTGATCAGCGGGTTGAGCGCGGGTCCGGCCGTGTCCTTGAACGGGTCCCCGACCGTGTCGCCGATGACGGAGGCCTTGTGGGGATCGGATCCCTTGCCGCCGTAGAGCCCCTCCTCGATGAGCTTCTTGGCGTTGTCCCACGCGCCGCCGGCGTTCGACAGCATCACCGCGAGCAGCTGGCCGGTGAGGATCGCCCCGGCCAGGTAGGCGCCGAGGGCCTCTGCGCTGAGGGCAAAGCCGACGAAGACCGGCGCCAACACCGCCAGGAGACCGGGCGTCAGCAGCTCCCGCAGCGAGGTCCGCGTGCAGATGTCCACGACGCGCCCGTAGTCCGGGGTCTCGGTCCCTTCCATGATCCCGGGGTGGTCACGGAACTGGTTGCGAACCTCGATCACCACCCGGGACGCCGCGCGCCCTACCGCCCGGATCGCCAACGCGGAGAACATGAACGCGATCGACCCTCCGATCAGCAGGCCGACGAGCACGTCGGGGTGGTTGATGCGGATATCGAAGGTGCCGCCGATGGCCTCCTCGAACGAGCCGAACAGCGACGTCGCAGCGATGACCGCCGTGGCGATCGCCATCCCCTTGGTGATGGCCTTCGTGGAGTTCCCCACCGCGTCCAGGCCCTGGAGGATCTCCGCAGGCTGCCCCTCGAACTCGCCGGACATCTCGGCGATTCCCTGGGCGTTGTCGGCCACCGGGCCGTAGGTGTCCATGGACACGATGACGCCGACAGTGGTCAGCATCCCCATGCCGGTGAGCGAGATGAAGTACAGCCGCTCGGCGGTGTTGTTGCCCAGCAGGAACGCGGCCATGATCGTTACCGCGATCACCAGGATCGCGTAGACGGTGGACTCCAGGCCGGTGGAGAAGCCAGACAGGATCGTGGTGGCCGCCCCGGTGCGTGACGACTCCGCGATCTCCTGGACCGGGCGCCGCTTCGTGGAGGTGAAGTGCTCCGTAAGCACGGAGATGACGCCCGCCAGCACCAGTCCGATCACCACAGCCCAGAACACACGGAGGTCGCCCACGTACAGATCGGCCACGAAGTACACCGCCGCCGCGGAGAGCACCGCCGAGATGAAGAACCCCCGGTTGATCGCCCGCATCCCGTGCTCGGTCTCCGACCGCGACCGCACCGCGTAGATCCCGATGATCGACGTGATGACCCCGATGGCCCGCACGAACACCGGGAACATCACCCCGACGATGGCCCCCTCGACCGACCCGGCGAAGGCCGCGGCGCCGAGGATGATCGAGGCCACCAGGGTGACCTCGTAGGACTCGAACAGGTCCGCCGCCATCCCGGCGCAGTCGCCGACGTTGTCGCCGACGTTGTCGGCGATCGTGGCGGCGTTCCGGGGGTCGTCCTCGGGGATGTTCTTCTCCACCTTGCCGACGAGGTCGGCGCCGACGTCCGCGGCCTTCGTGAAGATGCCGCCGCCGACCCGCATGAACATCGCCAGGAGGGCGCCGCCGAAGCCGAACCCGACCAGCACCGAGGTGGCGTCCTGCCTGTAGAGGAGGAGGATGACCACCGCTCCGAGCAGGCCGAGGCCGACCGTGAACATGCCCGCCACGCCGCCGGTCCGGAACGCGATGGTCAGCGCGCGACGGAGTCCGCTCTCCCGCGCCGCGTTGGCCACCCGGACGTTCCCCCGGACCGCAAGCCACATCCCGGCGAACCCCGTGATCGCCGAGAACCCGGCCCCCAGGATGAATGCGATGGACCGTCCCAGCCGGATCGACATCTCGCTGTGGGTGGGCGTGGCCTCCGCCGGGAGCACGAAGTACAGCGCGATGGTGAGCACGACGAGGAACAGGAACAC
>JBHELE010000024.1:0-3305 GCA_046263235.1 Actinomycetota bacterium | reverse complement strand
ACCGAGTGTGGTCTCTGATCGACCCGGCCCGGTAAGGAGCAAAACGGCAACGAGCGCGAGCGTTGCGACAAACAGAAGCATTCGCTGGCGAAGGGTCATAGCCGATGCTCAGGCTAATCCGTGACCATCCGGCTTGACTCGTTGGGAAGGCGAGAAAGGGAGACGTCTGTTGACGCTGCTTACGTCAGTAATGAGTGAGACTCGGGTCGCGCATCCCGCCCGCTTTGCGGTCGGTGCGCAACGCCATTTCTGGGTGAGTTCAGGCAAGTTCTGGGTGAGTCAAGTAAGTCGGTACCCGCGAACCCGATATGTTCCTGGACGGCCATGGGGGTTCTGCACGGCCATGCCCGGGAAAACTCGTTCGGACCCTTCGACGAGGAGCGACGCGATGGCACAGATGAACTTGACCGAGATGGGCAAGGTCGGGCTGGACGGATGGCGCGGCAAGCTGGGAGAGAAGGTCGCCGAGCCGCTCGCCGAGCGGACGAACCTCAGCTCGGATCAGGTCAAGGCGATCATCGGCGGGATCTTCCTGCTTCTCACCACGTGGCAGTTCATCAAGCTGGTCCGCCGAGTCATCGCCGCCGGCCGTACGGGCTACGCACCCGCCTGAACCGAAACCTGGGGAAACGGATTGCCCGGAGGGCGATCGAGCTCCCAGAGAACGAATCGCCGCGCGAACGAGCGGGCCGAAGCGATCCGGCGCTACCCACCGCGCAAAAGTCATTCCCGGCCAGGATGTCCAGCGAGGCCAGGCCATTGTTCGCCCAAACCGCCATGTCGACGACGGTGTGGCAAGGGCTACGGCCGCGTGAACAGGCGGATTGGACGACGAGAAGTAGCTCGGAGACCCCTCAGGAACGAGTCGACGAAACTCGCACCCCGGCCTTGAACCACAGCGGGTACGTGGCGAGGATCGCGGCCGATAGCGCGTGCACGCCGGCGCTGGGGCGCTCGTGTTCGAAGGAGAACACGCCCGAGTTGATCATCCAGTCGCGACCCGACTCGGCGCGGCACATCTTCCAGATCCACGTGGTCCACGGCCGGTTCAGGTACAACGAGACCGACGTCACCCAGAAGACCGTGATCGTGGCCACGCGAAGTGTGTCGAGGGCGGACTCTCGCCGGCCGGGCCCGAGCCGTCGCGTCACCCGCTCCGCCAGCCAGCCCGAACCGAACAACATCGGAGGGTCGAGCAGGACGCTGTCGTAGGGGATCACCAGCGCTGGAGGATACCGTCGGCCGCCCGTGACGCGACCGCCATGATCGTGACCTGCGGGTTGACGCCCAACGACGTCGGGAAGACGCTCGCGTCGGCGACCACCAGGCGATCGACCCCTCGGACCCGGCCCCACGCGTCCACCACCCCCTCGCGGTCGGCCCCCATCCGGGCCGTTCCCATCGGGTGGTACGCCGTCAGGCGAAGCGCCGACGCCGGCCATGATCCGCCCAGCACCGATTCGGCCTCGGCCGCCGACCGCATGACCGGCGCGCCGCTCAGCATGGAGTGCACCTCGGTCGCGCCGGCCGCGAACAGGACGCGCGCCGACAGCAGCATTCCCTCGAGCAGCCGCTCGGTGTCGAACCGGTTCAGCCAGTACGCCATGAGCGGTGCCGAACCCGGCCCGAGGCCGAAGACCCGCCCGCTCGACGAGTCCGAGACGAGGCAGCCCAACACCGCCATGTTCGGGAGACGCTCGATCATGTGCTTGCGTTCGGCCCCGGGGAGCCCGATCCCGACCTCGGCGTAGCCGAGACTGGGCGGGGGGAAGGTCGCCTCGAGCATGATGCCGCGGTCCTCCAGCGCGTCGACCACGTAGCTCTGCATGACGCCCCGACACCCCATCACCTCCTCGTCGAAGATGCCGGCGACGGCTGCCTCCGGATGGATCCGTAACCCCCTTCCGATGCCGGGATGGCGAATCCCGCTTCTGCGAAGCAGCCCCGGCGTCATCGGCGCTCCGGCCGCGAACACGACGCCTCGTCGAGCGTGCAACGTCAGCGGTCCCGCGGGCCGGCCGCCGGCCGTCAATATCGTCGCCTCGACGCCGACCGCCCGGCCGTCCCGAAGGGCCACGCGGTCGGCCCGGCACCGCGCCAGGATCTGCGCTCCGGCCTCCACCGCCTGCGGCAAGTAGTTCATGTGCACGCCGCGCTTGCCGTCGACCGGGCATCCGGCCACACAGACGCCCGACCCATGGCACCCGGATGCGTTTCGATCGAGGGGCCGACCCGTGATGCCGAGAGCGGTCGCCCCTCGGTGGGCGATGAGGCCGTTGCCGCCCATCACGTCCCACGGGACCGGGGCGACCTCGATGGTGGCTTCGACGTCCTCGTAGTGGGGGACCAGGTCCTCGGGGGAGAGGTCGACGCCGTACCGCCGCTTCCACTCCACCACGACTCGGTCGGGGGTGCGGAAGCACGTTCCGGAGTTCCCGACCGTGGTGCCTCCGACCGCGCGGCCCACCGGAACGACGATGGGCGGCCGCCCGACCGTCACGGTCGCTCCACCACCCCGGTACAGAGACCGAAGTCGGTCCAGCTCCGGACCGGTGAAGTCGTCGCGGGTGTACGCCCCGCCCTCTTCGACCACTGCCACCGACCATCCGGCGCGGGCCAGCGCCCGGGCGACCGGCGCGCCGCCGGCGCCCGACCCCACGACGACCACGTCGAAGGCTTCCTCGGTGTCGGGTCGCAGATCCGGGAACGTCCGAACAGGCAGGGGACGCACCGGCGGCAACGGTTCCTCGAGGCCGACGAGCTGGCCGGGCCCGGACCCCAGGATCGCGGCGACTTGCGGCGAGCCGGTGTACGCCAGCAAGGGGAGGGCCTTCAGCGGCGTCAGCGCGTCGGCCAGGGGGCCCAACATGCGTTCGGCGCGACGTAGGAAGCGCTCTCGGTCTTTTGGCCTAAGTTTGGTGAACGGGGCGCCAGTCGCGATACGGGGCGCATGTTCCAGGGCAAGAAGTTCCGCGTGCAGCGCCAGTTGGACCGGCCGGGGCATGGAGGCGAGGATCTCCATAGCTCTCTGACCTGCACCGACCGCGGTCGCGCGCGGCAGTGCGCCTCCCTCCGGGACCAGCGTGTCGGCCAGCGCGTCCATGGTACGCGAGGTCTTCGATCCGTTCGCCGTGCCGCGCACGGCGCCATTGTCCCCCGGTTGCGAAGGTCCAGGCACCTGCCCATGATGGGGGATGCGGGGCGGCGGGCCATCACGCTATGCTGCGCGGCTGAGGGCTGGACTAGTCACGGTTGACTAGTTCGACATGGACCGGCATCATTGCGGCCGGGGTCCGCCCGTAACC
>JBHELE010000023.1:0-8872 GCA_046263235.1 Actinomycetota bacterium | reverse complement strand
CTTGAATGGCAAGGGTGGCTCTGAGCGCTGATGCCGTGCTCGCCCCTTCGCCAGGACGACATGAACCGGGCGTCCCCGTACGTGGAGGTGCAGATGAACGACGGCGTGCTGCCGCTCGAGGGGTTGCGCATCGTCGAAGGGTCGGCCTTCGTTGCGGCTCCGCTCGGGGGGATGACTCTGGCCCAGCTCGGGGCGGACGTGATCCGTTTCGACAACATCGGCGGAGGGATCGATTTTCACCGGTGGCCCTGCACGCCGGCGGGGGAGAGCCTCTTCTGGGCGGGGATGAACAAGGGGAAGCGGTCGATTGCGGTGAAGCTCGGCGACCCGGCCGGTCGGGAGCTGATCACGGAGTTGATCACGGCTCCGGGGGATGACCGTGGAGTGTTGCTGTCGAACTTCCCTGAAGCGGGTTGGCTGTCGGATGCTCGGCTACGGGCCCGTCGTTCCGATCTCATTTACGTGAACATTCTCGGGAATCCTGACGGGAGCAGCGCGGTCGATTACACGGTGAACCCGGCGTCGGGCATTGCGTACGCCACCGGGCCGACCACCCAGTCGGGTCCGACCAACCACGTGCTCCCGGCGTGGGACATTGCCACGGGCCTGACGGCCGCAGTCGGGCTCCTGGCTGCCGAACGGCACCGGACGCGCCGGGGGGAGGGGCAGCTGGTTCGCGTGGCGTTGGCGGACGTGGCCTTCACCATGGTGGCCAATCTGGGTTACCTGGCCCAAGCGGGCGTCCTTGACGAGGACCGGCCGCCGATCGGCAACGATCTCTACGGCGCCTTCGGGCGTGACTTCATCACCGCCGACGGCCGGCGGATCATGGTGGTGGCCATCAGCGTGAAGCAGTGGTTGTCGCTGGCCGAAGCGACGGGCATCACCGAGCAGCTGGTGTGGATCGAGAATGCCTTTGGGGTCGATCTCAACCGGGAGGGTGACCGGTTCGAGGTTCGGGATGCGCTGGCCGCGCTCATCGGCCGCTGGGTGTCGGTCCACACGCTCGACTTCGTGGGGGAGACCTTCGACAACCACGGTGTGTGCTGGGGGCCGTACCAGACGTTCCGGGAGCTCCTCCATCACGACTGGCGCGTCTCGGAGGCCAACCCGGTGTTCCGCGACATCGACCAGCCTGGCATCGGCAAGGTCCGGGCGGGGGGTTCGCCGCTGTCGTTCTCGGCGTTCGTCCGCCAGCCGCCCGGGCCCGCGCCCCGGCTCGGGCAGCACACCGAGGAGATCCTCAGCGAAGACCTCGGGCTCGGTGCCGCGGAGATCGGCCGGTTGTTCGACCAGGGGCTGGTGGCGGGGCCCGGGGCGGCGTGAGCGAGGGGAGCGGTCCCATCGACGTCGCCGACCTCGGACTGGCGGAGAAGAGCGAGACGCTGCTCGACGTGGCCCACGTCGCCCGGTTCGCGGTGGCGGTCGGGTCCTCCGAGCGGCCGGCGGAGGGAGACCCGCTGCCGTTCCTGTGGCACTGGGGCTGGTTCGGGCCGGTCGTCGGGTCCGACGGTCTCGGCGACGACGGCCACCCCCGGCTCGACTCACCGGTTCTGGCGGACTACCCCCGGAGGATGTGGGCCTCCGGTTCGCTTCGGGAGGTTGCGCCGTTCGTCGTTGGACGGGCGGCGATCCGGCGCAGCGCCGTCGAGTCGGTGGCAGAGAAGACCGGCCGGAGCGGCGCCATGTTCATCGTCGACGTCGCCCACCGCTACGAGCAGGACGGGCGAGAGGTACTGACCGAGCAGCAGACACTCGTGTACCGCACGGCCGGCCCCCGGACCGACCTCCCGGCCGGGGACGTCGTGCCCTCACCGGGCGAAGGGGAGTGGCGTGAGGCTGTCCAGCTCGGCCCGGTCGACCTCTTCCGGTTCTCGGCGGTGACCTTCAACAGCCACCGCATCCACTACGACCAGCCCTACGCCGCCACCGTCGAGGGCTACCCGGCGCTGGTGGTCCACGGCCCCCTCACCGCCGTCCGGCTGGCGGAATCGGCCCGCCGGGCGACCGGGCGGCGCCTGGGCACCATCCGCTTCCGGGCCCTCGCCCCGCTCTTCGCCGACGTGCCCTTCACCATCCTCGGTCGCACCGACGGCACCGGAGCGACGGTGTCGGCCATTCGCAACGACGGCACAACGGCCATGACCGCCGAACTGTCGGAGGCCCCCGGCGACTGATGCCGCGCTTCAGTGAGCGCAGCCCGTCAGGAGCCCGCCCGTTTGAGAATCTCGATGCGGCCGCTCGAGCCGTCCACGCGGCAGAAGTCTCCGGTCTGGAGAACCTTCGTCCCGATCTTTGTGTTGACGACACAGGGAACGCCGAGTTCGCGGGCAACGACCGCCGCGTGGCTCAGCATGCCGCCGATGTCGACGACCAGGGCGGAACACAAGAACAGCACGGACGCCCAGCTCGGGTCCGTGGTGTGAGCGACAAGGATCTCCCCGGGCTCCACCACCGCTTCTCCTGGGTCACTCACGACCCTGACGCGGGCTTCGGCCATACCGCGGCTGGCTCCGATGCCCTCCAGCTGATAGGCCGCGCCCGTCTCATCTTCGCGGGAGGCCGTCGCGATCGGCGTCCCTTTCCAGACCGTCGGTAGTTCTATGGCCTCGTAGGCCCGGCGGCGCTCCCTGCGGAACTCCACCAGGTCTGCCACGCCGTCCCACCGGCCGGCCGACAATTCGTCGACGGTCAGGAAGAACACGTCGCTGGGGTCGGCGAGCACCTTCTGAGCCGCCAGGTTCGTGCCGGTCCGGCGGGCGGCGGCCCGGGCCAGGTCGAGGTTCTGGAGAAAAGCCATCTTGCCGACACCCCGGAGGGGGACATACCGCCCGGCGAGGGCCAGGATCGCCCGAGCCTTCGCTCGCTGCGGGCCCTTCAACCGGGCGAGCACCTGGGCCTCGGCCTGCTGCCGTTGTGCCACCCGGGCCGCCTGGGCGCGCGCCGGGTCGGCGTCGTCGCCGAGCGCCCGGTAAGCCTCGAGAATGCGACACAGGGGCGACGGGTCCTCGCGCCACACCAGCGCTGAAATCTCGCCTTCTTGCGGCCCGTGGTATCCGTGCCGGGCGATCACGGCGTCCATCCCTATTCGACCCCGGGAGCAGGCCCAGAGGTCCTCGATCATCTGGCTCTCCTCATGTTCGCCGTGACCGCTCATCAACTCGGCGCCCACCCCGTCGAGACCGGCCACGAGTTTCGTGAGCTGGTCGTAGATCGGTTGAACCACCGACAGGACCGCGGCCCCCTGTCGGTAGACGCTGTCCTCGAATCGCTCGACAGCGGCTCTGAAGCGGCCGAGAGCTTCCGGGAGATCGGCCTCTGCGATTCGGCTCAGCTCGGGTTCCCAGAGTGCCTCAGTCTCGGCGCGACAGCGCCGGGCGGCGGCTGGCGCCCGCATCATGAAGCCCGGCATTCGAGTCGCGACCGCCGGGTAGTACCGCTTCGTCGGGTGGCTCTCGAAGTCGGGTGGCACGGCGGAGAAGAACTGCTCGGCGACCGCGGTGCCGGAGGTTCCGGGGAGACGGTCGCCCATGGCGCACCAGAAGTCGGCCCGGCTCGCCACGCGGCCGTAGAACACGCCGAAAATCCGCTCCTCCTCGGCGGCGGGCATGGCCAGGTCGTCGCGTCCGAGAACTCCGAAACCCCGAAAGATGCGGCGGACGGCGAGCTCCAAAGCCCGGCCGAAAAGCGTCCAGCCCAGAGGACTGAGGACGCCCGGCACCGCCTCGCCGACGTTGGCTGTACTCCAGTACGACTCCGGTCGGGATCGGCTATGGAGGGGATCGGAGAACGTCATCGTTCGCCCGCCCGCCGCAGCATGAACTGCCGATTCTGCTGGAACGTCCAGTAATCGGTCACCTCTCCGAAGAAACGGTCCCCGCCGAGATGCCACTCGGTGACGCACCACCAGACCTGCACGTGTGAATACCCCGTCCACCGGAGGCAGGCCTGGCTGCGCCCCTCGATGCGGAACTCCCGCCCTTGATCGTCGACCGCCTCGATCACCGTGACGAGAGGCCGGCCGTCCGCGGCCCGAGAGGTCACCGTTCGACGGCCACTGACGAAGTGGCCCAGCACGCCGTCCTGCATGCGCCAGCCGGCGACAACGGGCTCGCTGGTTCCGTCGATCGGGTCCTGGTCCCGGGGCAGGTCGGACACGGCGGACAGAGCGAAATGGTCGGCCTCGGAAGCGATTCCCCACACGAAGCTGGCTCGGGGCATGTCGCGGACCGCCCGCGGACCCCACGAGTGGTCCCGGACCGAGAAGCAGTCGACCGCGAAGGTCTCCTCGCCGATCCGGGCCGTTCCGGTCATCCGGCCCGGCTGCTCCCAGTGGCCCACGCTCAGGCTGCCGGATCCCGCGTCGTCGATCCAGTCGGAGATCCCGGGATTGAGCTCGCCGGATTCGCGACGCTTCATCTCCTGCGGTGCCATGATGGCCCGCCACCTCAGGTCCAGCTCGCACTCCTGGCGCTTGTAGCCGATCCTCAGCTCCTGCAGCGGCTCGATGAGATTGACGGTGAGACTGTTCTCGAAGGTGAAGGTGTTCATGTCGGCGCCGGGCGACAACGGCTGCAGCATCTCCCAACCCCAGTAGAGGCAGTCGAAGATCTCCGACCCACTCGAGTCCCACAGCACCGGCCCACCGGCGGAATGCGCCATGTTCGGCCGGTGGTAGTAATAGACCATCCCCCCGATTCCGCGCTCGGGGATCCGGAACGCGATCCATGAGCTCTCATTCCAGTACGGGTCGTCGTTACGGGGATGGAGGAGATCGTCTTCAGGTCGAGGCATGTCGAAAGGCTACCAACCGGGCGCCCGGTTGTCACCCGGTATCACCGTGCTCGTCAGCGAGTTGCGAGACCTGCGGGGTTGAGCTCCTGGGTAGGTAACGCCTACTCATGCGGCTCCGGGCGGCCATTGGTTGGCTTGGGGCCCGACCATGATCAACGAGAGGTAGGCCGTCGTGTCAGCGGTGTCCGCTTCCGGGAACGCCGACGAGCTCGCCAGGGCACGGGAGCTCTTCAGCCGCATGAAGCTCGGGCCTTACCCGGAGCCCGCCGGCGATGAGTTCGACCTCTTCTTCGCCATCGCCTCCGAGGTCCAGTGGCCGAAGACCTGGGCCGCCGGAGAGCTTGATGTCAAGACTCGATGTCTCTGCACGATCGCCGCGCTGATCGCCTCGGGGAAGCCGCAGGTGCACGGCCACATCCGAGCTGCGCTCGCGGTCGGGGCCAGTCGCCAGGAGGTCGCCGATGTGATCACGCACATCGCGTTCTACGCGGGCTTTCCCGCAGCCGCCAACGCGCTCCGAGCCGCCAGGGAGGTCTTCGGAGAAATGGTCATGGACCAGTCGACCAGCCAGCCAGGGAGTTCTCATGCGTAGCCTGATTGCCGGGGTTGACGATGCCGGC
Source organism: Actinomycetota bacterium (assembly GCA_046263235.1). Lineage (GTDB taxonomy): Bacteria > Actinomycetota > UBA4738 > UBA4738 > UBA4738 > JBHELE01. The sequence goes on along the minus strand of JBHELE010000023.1, from coordinate 3,458 downwards.
CGTTCATGCATCGTCGACGAGATCCTGATCGAGAACCGCGATGTCCACCGCGAGGGCCCCTCGAGCCGCACCGACGTGTTCAAACTGCGGGAGACGCCGCCCCCGCCGCGCCCCCCGGCGAAGGCGAGCTACCACGAGACAGGGCTCGCCCCGGGCGACGTGGACATCTGCGTCCTCCAGATGCCGGCCAACATCGAGCATCCGATGCATTACACCGACACGCTGAACCTCCACACGATCGTCGAGGGCTATCTCGACGTTCTCCTCGACGACGGTCCGCACCGGCTCAACGTGGGCGATTCCCTGGTGCTTCCCGGTGTCGACCACGGCTGGCGGGCCGGCCCCGACGGCTGCACCATGACGATCCTCAACCTCGGTTCGACCAAGCCCTCGTGAAACTCGAACAAGCGCTCAACGTCCGCGACATGAGGGAGCTCGCCCGCCGGCGCCTGCCGCGCATGATCTTCGACCTCATCGACGGCGGCGCCGAGGATGAAGTCACGATGCGAGCCAACGAGTCGGCGTTCTCCCGCGTCGAGTTCCGGCCGCGCACGCTCGTCGACGTGTCGGAACGCTCGGTTGCGACTTCGGTGGCGGGAATCCCGATCGCGGCACCGCTCGTCCTGGCGCCGGCGGCGGGCACGAGGGTCGTGCACCCGGACGCCGAGCGTGCCGTAGCGCGGGCGGCGGGGCAGCGACAGGTGCCGTACGCCGTGACCGCACGGGCTTCGTTCACGATCGAGGAACTGGCCGAGGCTTCGCCGGGCCCGCTCTGGTTCGCCGTCGAAGTGATCCCGGACGCCGACCTCATGAAGTCGCTGCTGCACCGGGCCCATGAGGCCAATTACTCAGCCCTGGTGTTCATGGTCGACGCTCCGGTCGCCGGCAGCCTCGAGCGGTCGCTCCGGCGCGGCGTCGTCCCGGCCAAGTACACGGTGCGGAACGTCGTCGACGCCGCTCGAAAGCCGAGGTGGGGAATCGACTTCCTGCGCACCGGGCACCTCATCGCCGCCCGGAACCTGGGGGAGTCGGAGGTCCACCGTCGCTTCCCCCCGCGCCCGGTCCTACCAGGCCAGGCGTTGTCCAGCGGACCGAAGCGGACGTGGGACGACCTGCGCCGTGTCCGCGACCACTGGGACCGCCCGTTGATCGTGAAGGGCATCATGTCCCCTGAAGACGCCGTGCGCTGCGCCGACCTTGGCGCCGACGGGATCGTCGTCTCGAACCACGGCGGACGGCTGCTCGACGGTGCGCCGGCGGCCCTCTCGGTGCTCGAAGAGGTCGTGGACGCCGTCCGCGGTCGCGTCGACGTTCTGGTCGACGGCGGCATCCGTCGGGGGACGGACGTGGCCAAGGCGCTGGCACTTGGCGCCAAGGCCTGCCTCGTCGGCCGGCCGTACCACTACGGGCTGGCGGCCGGGGGAGAGGACGGTGTGGGGCGTGTCATCGACATCCTCACGGCTGAGCTCGACCGAACGCTTGCCTTCCTCGGCTGTACGTCCGTCGGAGAGCTCGACCCCACCCGTGTCCGCGTGTCTCGCTAGGGCACAGTCCCGGTCACAACGATGACGGGGAGGAGGGCGAAGAGGTTTCCGCAGGCGTCCTGTTCCGCCAGCGCTGCCCACCATTGCCGTACTCGAGTCCCGTCGAGCCGACCGGTGGTCGAGAGCTGCTCGAGGATGTCGGCGAACATCGCCTTGAGCACTTCGAGCGTCACGCGAGCAAACAACGGGCGGGTGACCACTCCGGAGAGGCCGGCGCCGCGGAGCATGCTCTCCATGTGCCGGGCGATGCGGCCGTTCTGGAGGCGGTCGGCACCGGCGACAGCGGCCAGGCGGACCACTTCGGGATCGGGGGAGTCGACGATCGTGCCTTCAATGTCGACGTCGATGACCGCAACGCGTCCGCCCGGCCGGGTAACCCGCAGCATCTCGACGAGCGCAGCTTCCGGCTGAGGGACGTGCGACATCATCCGATCGGTCCGACAGGCATCGAAGGAGCCGGTTTCGAACGGGAGGGCGCGGGCGTCAGCGATCTCGAAGCGCAACGGACGGTCGGGAGAAACCCACCGCCGCCGGGCCTCGGCGATCATCGTCTCGCTGAGATCCACGCCGACGGCCTGACCTCCGGGCGAGATCCGCTCGAGGACTGCGGACAGGGCACCGCCCGATCCGCAACCGACGTCGAGGACCCGCTGCCCACCTCGCAGGCCGAGGCCGTCCAGGGCCAGTTCTCGAGCCTCCTGGAAACCGGCGAGCGCTTCGACGGCATCCATGGTGGCAAGCAGTGCGGCCGGATCCCGCCCGTGATCGACGGCGGTGTAGCCCTCGATGGCTATCGAGGGACCCTCAGCATTTCGCGCTCGCCGATTGTTCATTAGTGGCCCTTCAGGCGCCGGGGATGGGTCGGCTCGGGCCTTCGTGCCGGAGCCGACCCACCGTTCCGCCCTTCAGCTGCTGGTGGTCGTCTTGGCGCGGGTCGGGGAGGACTTCTCCTGGAGGGCAGCGAGTTCGCTGACCTTGGCCGTCAGGTCGGCGAGGGACGCCTGCAGGGCAGTGAGCTCGGAGGGGGAGGGACCGTCGCTGCTCTCGTCATCGTCCACGACGTCGACGACCGCGTCCTTGGCGTTGTCTTCGACGTCCTTCGCCCGATCGATGAGGTCGTCGATTAGGTCCTTGCTGTCATCAATGATGTCTTCGAGGAACCGGGTCAGGGTGTTCTTGCGGGCCATGCTCTCTTTCTCCTTTGGTTGGGGAGATGATCAGAACTCGCTCATTTCCCGCACCTGCTCCTGGAGCTGCTTGTACTCGGGGGAGTTGGTGAGCGGAAGCAGCGCCATGAGCTTGGCCACGTTGCCGGCGACCTTCATCCGGCCCTGCATGAAGGCGGCGTTGGGGTCGAGCTCGCCCTTCTGGATCTTCACGCTGTCGGCGTAGCCGGTCGTGATGGTGACTTCGCTGTCGGGCGACTCGCCGACCATCGCTTCGGTCAGCTTCCCGTCCTGGATGACCCAGTAGTACGCCTCGTCGCCGTCGGGCCCACCCGTGATCTTGTTCTGGGTGCGGGCCGACGTGCCGGGCCGGTCGGGCAGGAGGTCGTTCCACGGCCGCTGGAATTCCTTGTGCCATTCCGCGGACAGGTACTTCGGCATCGATGCTCCTTTGTCGGGGGTTGACGGTGCAGTCACACGATCTCGACGGATTCGGCACCGAGGTAGTGAGCGGCGATGTCACTGCCCTCCAGCTCGCTCGGTTCGCCGGCGAAGACGACGCGGCCGCGCACCAGCAGGCACACGAGGTCGGCGAGGGCCAATGCCTTGCCGACGTACTGCTCGACGACCAGGAGGCTGTGGCCCTCGTCGGCCAGGCGGCGGAGGAAGACGAAGATCTCGTCGACGATGATCGGGGCGAGACCCATCGACACCTCGTCGAGCATGACCAATGGCGCCTTCGTGACGT
>JBHELE010000022.1:0-13157 GCA_046263235.1 Actinomycetota bacterium | reverse complement strand
CCGCCTCGGTCACTGCCTCCCGCACCGGGAAGAAGACGACGCCCTCGCCAGGTGCCGGACAACGTTGGGTGATGGCGTTGGCGTCCGTACCGATCGAGGAAATGAACTCTCTCGCCAGACGCGATTTCCCGATTCCGGCCTCACCCAGCACCGTGAACCGCCCCACGGTGCCGGAGCGGACCGCGCGCCGAAACGCGGAACGTAGTTGGCTCAGCTCGGCCTGGCGGCCGAACATCGGTGCGTCGAGCGCGCGGGGGATGGCCGGAGCGCGGGCGACGATCTCCAGGATCTGCCAGCCCTGCCTTCGCGGAGGGCCGTCCAGGGGTTTCATGATCACCGCCCCCCGGAGCAACCGCTGCGCTGCCGGTCCGACGAAGACCTCGTCGTCCGGCGCCGCCTGTTGCAACCGCGCAGCAGCCCTCACCACGGGCCCCGCAACGGCATCGCGGAGCGCGGCCCCTGGCCCGGCGACCACGATGTCGCCCGCTTCGATGCCCGCCCGCGATCGGTAGCGGATGCCCTCAATCTCCGACGGGCGGTCGTTCAGCGCCAGGATCGCCGCTCGCGTGTCGGCGACCGCGCGCACCGCTCTGAGGGCGTCGTCCTCATGTGCCACCGGGAACCCGAAGAATGCGATCAGCGTGTCCCCGAGCTCGCGCTCGACACGCCCGCCGTGCCGCTCGATCACCTCGGCGGCGACCCGTGCGCAGTCTGCGCCGAGGCGCCCGACGGCCTCGGGATCCGCATCGGGGTTCGCGCTGGGGACGACGTCGAGGACCGCGACCGTCACAGTCCTTCGCTCTCGGGGAAGCCAGGACCCCGGCGAGCCGGGGGGCCCGCTCTGGGCGCGGTCTGTGGATGGCAACTCGAGCGCGGGGTCCTGCCTGAGGATGGCCGTCTCGAGCTCACGCAGGGCGGGGCTGGGTTCGAGGCCCAGCTCCTCGGCCAGAAGAGAGCGAGCCGCGCGGAACACCTGGAGGGCGTCCGCTTGCCGTCCGGAGCGGTAAAGCGCAAGCATCAGCAGGCCGCGCAACCGCTCTCGGAACGGATGGGCCGGGATGAGCTGCTCCAGTTCGGGCACCAGATCGCTGGCACGACCCGACCCCAGGTCCGCCTCGATCCGATCCTCTATCGCCTGGATCCGAAGCTCTTCCAGTGCGGTGATGGCTCGCTGGGAAAATGGTTCGTAAGCGAAGTCGGCCAGGGCCGCCCCCCGCCAGAGCGCGAGGGCCGCCGAGAGCTTCGCCCCCCGCACCTCCGCCGGGGCGCCGCGCGCCTCGTCGAGCAATCGCTTGAACCGGTGGGCGTCGACGGCGTCCGGCTCGATGGCCAGCCGGTAGCCGCCTCCGAACGTCTGGAGCAGGGCGCCGGGCCGCGCCTTGTCCCTGCCCGGCTCGAGCACACCCCGCAACCTCGAAACGAGACCATGGACGACCGTCCGGGCCGTCTGGGGAGCACCCTCGCCCCACAGCTCGTCGATGAGCCGGTCCGCCGATACCGGCTCGCCGGCATGAAGCACCAGCAGGGCGAGGAGGGCCCGTCCGCGCCCCCCGGGGAGCGGTATCCGCCGCCCCCGGTCCAGGACCTCGGTCGGTCCTAAGATCCGGAACTCCATCGATCCTCCGGGGCCGACGGTAGCACCCGTTCGCCGGCGGGCGAACCGGGTGCCTTTAGCGGACCGTTAGGGCCTGGGCGCATCCTGACACCGAACGAGCCGCCGGTCGGCTCACGAGCAGAAGGAGGGCATCATGTCCGAACCGCTGATCGTCGTGCTCAACTATTCGATCAAACCCGGGAAAGAGGAGGAAGCTCGCAAGCGCATCGCCGAGCACGTCGACTTCGTGGAGACCAACGAACCGCGCATGATCGCCTTCCACATGTACCTCAACCAGGACGGCAACAGGCTCTCCATCTTCCAAGTCCACCCAGACACAGCCTCGATGGAGTTCCACATGCAGCTGAACGCCAAGCACTTTGCCACCGCCTTCGACTGGCTGGATACGTCCATGGGCATGCAATACTTCGGGCCCCTCTCGGACGTGTTGGTCACCGAGATAGCGAAGTGGGATGAAGCCTTCACGCACGTCCCGGTCCACGAGGCCGGGTTCACCCGCACCACCGTCCGGTAACCGGTTCCGCCTCGAGCCCCCGGGGGCTCGGTCGCCGAGGTGAGGACGACTGCGGTGCTCTTCGGGAGGCTACGGCTCCGACTCGACCAGCCGCTTGATGTTCCCGGCAGTCCGCTCCATGAGCATCCGCAGCCTGCCCACGTCCATCGAGGACTCGTCCATGTCAGGGAACTCGGCGGCGATGGTGATCCCGGTGCGGGCCTGCCCTTGGGCCGTGAACGTGACGCGTCCGTGCGTCTCCACCGGCCCGTCGTGGATGACCACCGCCATGACCCGCTCCGGGTCGAACTCCACGACTTCCATGGTCCCCTCGACCGGGGTATCGAAGTGCGTGTTTCGCCGGCGGATCACTGTGCCAATCCCGATCGGCCCCTCGGTGATCTGCTCGAGCTGCATGTCGGGGTCCCACCGCGGATGGTTCCGCACATGCTCCACGGCATAGAACCGCCAGACGTCGACCACCGCCCGGTTGACCACCGTGGTCACCTCGACCCTCACGGCCATGTGCGATCACCCGAATCATATCGGTCGGTCGGAGCGCGCTACCGAGGGACCACCTCTCATCGCAGGGATCGTCGGGCAGGATGCTGTTTCGCTCGTCCTCGTTCGCGGGCTGACAGGAGATGCCAGACAAGGACGGCGAACGGGTGAGTCCGCCGGCAGTGGACCATGTAGGGTGGAGCTTCGTTTTTCGAGGGCTCGCGGCAGTCTCCTGACGGACCAAGGCAGAAAGGTGGACGAATGACGTCCGTGATTCGAACGTCCGCCCTGGTCAAGCGGTACGGCAAGGTCGTGGCGCTGGACGGGCTCGACCTCGAGGTTGAGAAGGGAACCGTACTCGGCCTTCTCGGGCCGAATGGGGCAGGCAAGACCACGGCGGTCCGGATCCTGACGACCTTGCTGGATCCGGACGGGGGCACCGTCGAGGTCGCCGGCCTGGACGTGGTCCGACAGCCCAAGAAGGTGCGGGAGCGGATCGGTCTGTCCGGCCAGACGGCGGCCATCGACGAGCACCTGAGCGGCTACGAGAACCTCGACATGGTTGGGCGCCTCTACCACCTCGGCCGGCAGAAGTCTCGGACCCGTGCCCGGGAGCTGCTCGACCGGTTCGACCTGGCCGACGCGGCCGACCGGCCCGCCAAGACCTATTCGGGAGGGATGCGGAGGCGCCTCGACCTCGCCGCGGCGTTGGTGGCCCAGCCGGAGGTGCTGTTCCTGGACGAGCCGACCACCGGGCTGGACCCGCGAAGCCGCGTTCAGATGTGGGAAACCATCCAGGACCTGGTCCGCGGTGGGTCGACCGTCCTGCTGACCACGCAGTACATGGAGGAGGCCGACCGCCTGGCCGACGACATCGTGGTGATCGACCGGGGTCGAAAGATAGCCCAGGGCACCGCGGATCAGCTCAAGGCGCAGGTCGGCGGGGAGCGGATCGAGGTCGTGCTGGCGAGCGTCGATGACATTCCCGCGGCCAGGTCGATCCTGGAGCGGCTGTCCGTCCAGGAACTGCAGGAGGATCGGCAGACCCGAAAGCTGACCGCCGCCGTAACGGGTGGCGTGGACGAATTGGCATTGATGCTCCAGCGGCTGCGCGATGAGGGCTGCTCCATCGTCGACGTCGGCCTTCACCGGCCGACCCTGGACGACGTCTTCCTGTCGTTGACCGGGCACGCGGCCGAGCCGGTTGCCGAGCCGGAGGACGGCGGGCACGAGGACCCCGTGGACGACGGGCGCCTGACCCGGGAGAAGGAGGTGGTTCCGTGAGACAGCTGGCCCTCGCCTTCGCCGATGCCGGGGTCGTGGCGAAGCGGAATCTCATCAAGATCAAGCGAGTCCCGGAGGTGCTGATCTGGACCACCATGTCGCCCATCATGTTCGTGCTGCTCTTCGCGTACGTGTTCGGCGGCTCGATCGAGATCTCCGGCGTGTCCTATCGGGAGTTCCTGATCGCCGGAGTGTTCGCGCAGACCGTGATCTTCGGCTCGACCTTCACGGGAGCCGGCCTGGCGGAGGACATGACGAAGGGGATCATCGACCGGTTCCGCTCGCTGCCAATGGCCCGGTGGGCGGTCCTGGCGGGACGGACCGCCAGCGACATCGTGTACAACTCCACATCGATCCTGGTGATGTCCATCGCCGGACTGATCGTGGGATGGCGGATCAGGACTTCGCCGATGAAAGCCGTCGGCGGGTTCCTCCTCCTCCTGCTCTTCGCGTATGCCGTGTCCTGGATCATGGCGTTCGTCGGCCTGAAAGTGGGCAGCCTCGAGGTGTTCCAGAACGCCTCGTTCATGTTCATCATGCCGATGACTTTCATCGCGAACACGTTCGTCGACAGCGACCGTCTCCCCGGGCCGTTGCGGGTCTTCGCGGAATGGAATCCGGTCTCGGCGGTGGCCCAGGGGGTCCGTGAGCTGTTCGGCAATCTGCCGGCCGGGCCGCCCCCGGACGCGTGGTCGTTACGGCATCCGGTCCTGTACACGCTCATCTGGGTGGGCGTCATCTTGGCGGTGTTCATCCCGCTTTCGGTGCGGCAGTACAAGAAGTCCGCTACGCGCTAGTCGCGGCTCCCCGGAGCTTCTGGCCGAGGGGTATTCATCGCCTCTCGGTCGAGGCAACCTTCCCTGGGCTGACCATATCGGGCCCCGGTCGGTAAATTGACTGGAGCATGACTGACGATCTGAAGACGGAGCAATCGATCGTCATCGACGTCCCGATCGAAGAGGTGTGGGACGCGATCACGACTGCACCTGATCAAGCGATGGTTCTTCGGCGTGGACACCGTGACCGACTGGACGCCGGGGGAGCCCCATCGTCCACCGCGGCGAGTATCAGGGCAAGGCGTACGAGGACAAGGGGACGATCCTGGAGATCGAGCCGCCCCGACTCCTCGTGCACACCCACTGGAGCCCGGTCTCCGGAGTGCCCGACGCCCCCGAGAACCACGAGCGTGTCGAGTGGCATCTTTCCGACGCGGACGGCCGAACCGAGCTCACCGTTCGCGAATCGAACCTGGCCTCGGCGAAGGCGAAGGCGACATCGGAGCAGAACTGGCGGATGGTGCTCGAGAACCTGCCGGAGCTTCTCGAGGGCTAGTGTGACGATCGGCTTCCAAGCGCACCCGGTGACGAAGGAGCGTTGGGCCGATCTGGTCCAACTCTTCGACCGCCCCATCGTTCGTACGTGCTTCTGCATGTTCTATCGGAAGGCCGGCGACACCGGCGCCGGCAGCGCGAACCGCCGGGCGGTGAAGGCCCTCGTGGACTCGGGGACCGTCCCGGGGCTGATCGGATACGAGGATGGCGTTCCCGTCGCATGGATCTCGCTCGGACCGCGGGAGGAGTACGACAGGCTCCGCCGATCGCCGGTCATGAAGCCGGTGGACGACCGACCGGTTTGGTCGATCGTGTGCTTCTTCGTCGACAAGCAGGCCCGCGGTCGTGGGCTCGCGGGGCGGATGCTTCGGGCTGCCGTCGACTACGCCCGATCTCAGGGAGCGCGGCTGCTGGAGGCGTATCCCGTGGACAAGGACGAGCGAAGCCACCCGGACGACATGTTCTTCGGCGCCAAGTCCATGTACGACCGGGCGGGTTTCCGTGAAGTAGCACGGCGCCGGCCGGCTCGGGCGGTCGTGCGGAAGGCGCTTCGGCCTCGGGCATGACTGTCCCCCCGGCTCGATGCCGGGGGTGCCGGTGACGCGCGGTCCCTTCCATCTGGCGGCTGTGCCGCACGGACCGCCGGATCGGGTCAGAGGCGCGGGCGAACGTGTTCGAGGACGCCGTCGAGCGGGACGGGCACGTTGGCGAGGTCGAGCGCGTTGACGAGCAGTGACGCGTAGACGAACTTTCGCCCGGATCGGGTGCCCATGAACCGGCGAAGCTGCCGCTCGACGGTGCGGCCGCGCTGGGCCGGCTGTCGCTGGAACGTTCGGAACGGGCCGAGCTCACCCTGCTCTTCGATGATCCGTTCCACCGCCGCCGGTCCGAGAGACCGGATCAGCTCGTCTTCGAGGTCCTGGACGCACACATGGAACCCGAGCCCCGCCATCTCGGCGCGAGTGAGGTTGGACCCGAATCCGGCCCGTTCCATCGCTCGGCGGAAGTCGTGTTCCTCGGCCGCGTCGCATAGCCCCGCGACCGTGACGCCCATGCCGTGAGGACCGAACCGCTCCAGGAACTTGCGGATGTTCGTGGCACCGCCCATCGCGACGATCGCCACCGCCTCGGCGTCCAGATCGCGACCTCGTCGTCTCGCCAGCGTCTCCACGGCGAGCTGGTCGCTGACGCCTTCGACCAAGATGACGGCCCGGGGGCGGAGTGGCTCCTCCGATCTCGCGGCCGGCGTCATCAGTCGATTCTGACTGGCCGTCCGTGGGTCAGGGGCCGTTAGCCTGACCGATGTGAACCGGGAGCGAGACGCCGTGGTCGTCGGCTCGGGGCCGAACGGCCTGGCCGCCGCGATCGAGCTGGCCAAGTCGGGGCGCTCCGTCCTGGTCCTGGAGGGCGAGGATCAACCGGGAGGCGGATCGCGGTCGGCCGAGCTCACCCTTCCTGGGTTCACGCACGACGTGTGCTCGTCCATTCATCCCCTCGGGGCCGCATCGCCGTTCTTCCGGTCTCTTCCGCTCGCCGACCTCGGGCTGCGGTGGATACACCCCCCGGCCCCGCTGGCCCACCCGTTGGACGACGGGAGCGCCGCGGTCATCGAGCGCTCCGTCGACGACACGGCAGCCGGGTTGGGTCCGGACGGTCCGGCGTGGAAGCGAACGTTCGGGCCGCTCGTCGCGCAGCTGGGAGGCCTGCTGGACGATGTCCTCGCTCCACCCGCCCATCTTCCGCGGTCACCGCTCGTTCTGGCCCGATTCGCTTCGCGTGCCGCGCGGCCGGCCACCATGCTGGCCCGCCGATTCAGCACCGACGCCGCGCGGGCGCTGATCGCGGGCATGGCGGCGCACTCGGTCCAGCCACTGTCGCGAATGCTCACCGGCCCCATCGCCGTTCTGTTCGGCCTGCTGGCCCACGGCATCGGATGGCCGGTGGCCGAAGGTGGGTCACAGCGCATCACCGACGCGCTGGTCGCGCATCTCCGCTCGCTTGGCGGAGACGTCGCGACCGGACGGAGGGTTCGCACCGTGGGCGACGTGCCGGGGGCGCCCACGATCCTGTTCGACGTCACGCCGCGCCAGCTGGCTCGGATCGCCGGCGAAGCGCTGCCGCCGGGATATCAAAGCCTCCTGGCGCGTTTCCGGTACGGACCGGGCGCGTTCAAAGTCGACTGGGCGCTCGACGGCCCCATCCCGTGGGCCGCCGACGCGTGCGGGCGTGCCGCCACCGTGCACATCGGCGGCACCATGGAGGAGATCGCGGGGGGTGAGGAGGCGGTGTGGCGGGGTGAACATCCCGATCGCCCGTTCGTGATCCTCGCCCAGCCGTCGTTGTTCGATCCCACCCGAGCGCCGCCGGGGCGGCACACCGCCTGGGCGTACTGCCACGTCCCGAACGGCTCGACGACCGACATGACCGAGCGGATCGAGGCGCAGGTCGAACGGTTCGCCCCGGGGTTTCGCCAGCGCGTCCTGGCCAGGAGCGTCATGGCGCCGGCCGACATCGAACGACACAACGAGAACAACATCGGCGGGGACATCTCGGGCGGAGCCCAGACGCTCGGTCAGCTCTTGGCCCGCCCCGTTCCGCGGACCGATCCGTACGCGACGCCGAATCCGGCGATCTTCATGTGCTCGTCGTCGACACCGCCCGGCGCCGGCGTGCATGGCATGTGCGGGTATCACGCCGCGCGATCGGCGCTCCGCCGGAGGTCGTGAACGAACCCGTCCCGCCAGCTCGGATAGCGAGGGGTCCATCCCAGCTCTCCCTTGGCACGGACGTTCGACGCGCCGCGCATGGTGGTGGCCTGGGCGGCGGCGAACGCGCCCACGGCGAGCCTGGCCACCCATCGCGGTACTCGAAGGGGTCGCTTCGCCCCGAGGACGTCGGCGTAATACGGCAGCCACTCGCGGACCGGAGCGGGTTCGTCGTCGACCACGTTGTACGCGCCGGGCCGGCCCCGTTCCAGTGCGGCGATGGTGGCGTCCGCGACGTCGTCGATGTGCACGAACGAGAACACGCCCCCGCCGTCACCGATGATCGGGTAGCGGCGGCGCCGGACCTCGCCCGCGGTGTAGCCGTCGGCGGCGAACGACGTCCCCGGTCCGTACCAGAAGCCGAACCGAAGGCCGAGGCCTTCCATCCGCTCGTTCTCGATGATCCGCCGCTCCATCTCGACGTGGAGCCGCACCGTGCGGCCGAACGGCTCGGGGGCATCGGTGTAGAGGGGCGCGTCCTCGTCCACCACGGGCGGTCCCGCGGGGGCATACAGGAAGGACACGTTCTGCGCCACGAATCTGCGGGCCCCCGCCGCTTCGGCCGCCGCGACGAGATGCGCGCTCCCCATCCCCCGGACCCGATCGTTCCGCTCGTACGCCTGCTTGAGATTGCGCGGGTTCAGGTCCTGCGGGAGGTCCGTGAGGTGCTGGACGACGATGTCCGGTCTCGCCGCGACGACGGCTTCCCGAACGCGGTCCGCGTCCAGCACATCGCCCACGGCCGACGTCGCGCCCATCGCTTCCAGCGCGGCGACCCTGCTCGGATGCCGGGTCAGCCCGACGACCTCGTGGCCCAGCTCGACCAGCCGCGGGACCAGCCGACGGCCGATCACGCCGCTCGCACCCGCCAGGAAGACCCTCAGCGCCGATCAATCCTTTCGCCGGGCGCCGCGTTTCGCTCCGAGACGAACAGGCCGCCGGCCAGGACCGCCGCCAGCAGGGTCAACAGGATCGGATCGGTCGACCGGCCGCCGAGATCGGCGTCAAGCCAATGAGACACGGCGTGCAGCGCCGCGCCCACCGTGGCCGCCCACAGGCCGACCGAGAGCGGCCGACGCCCCGCCAGGCCCGCCACGACCGCCGCCGCCAATCCCAGCTGGAACGAGCCGAGATCGTGGAACAGGTGCGCGTTGTAGGGCGGGTAATGCGCCACGATGTCGAAGAACGACCGCGGATCGACTAGCGCCCACCCGCCGCCCACGGCGAAGAACGCTGCCGCGATCCATGCGGTCACGATGGCGATGCGGTGCGCCGTCATGTCTTCTCCTCCCCGCGACTGGCGAAAACGGCTTCCCTCCGATGTGAGCGGCGCGTCGCTACGCGGGCGGCGCCTCGATCACGTCGAACGCCGTGAGGACGCCGGCGACCTCGAGCACCCGGTGCACGGCCGGCGAGGGGGCGACCAGGCGGACTCGCCTTGCGCGCTCCCGTGTGGCCCTCAACAGCTCCCGGAGGCCCGAGCTGTCGATGAACTCGAGCCGGGCGAGATCGAACGTCAGGGGCTCGGCCGGATGGTCGATCGACGCGATCGCCTCGGCCAGGGCGTCCGCGCCGGAGATGTCGAGCTCCCCGATGAGGCGAAGCTCGCCGCGCACGCCGGTCGGTTCGGCGCGGAAGATGTCCATACCGGGTTCTGTGTACACGTCGGCCCTTCTCGTCGTCCACAAGCAAGGCGACCAGGTCAGTGACATTTTGGCGGGTCAAACGGCGCCGTGCGTGTGGCGGAGACCCGGCGGGTTCGTTCGCTACGTCTCCCGTATGAAGGTCATCACGAGCGTGGCCAGCTCCTCGCCCTTGTCCTCCTGGAGGTAGTGGCCGGCGCCCTCGACCGTCACGTGCGGCATGCCCCTGGCCCCGGGGATGAGGTCCTGGAACAAGCGGTCGGCCCCCCGCGTGATCGGATCGGAGTCGCCGAACGCCGTGAGGAACGGCTTCTCCCACTGCCGCAGGACCTCCCAGGCGCGTCGATTCGCCGGAGCGGCCGGGTCGTCCGGCGACGCCGGGACGAGCATCGGAAACTGACGGGCCCCCGCCTTGTACGAATCGTCGGGGAACGGCACGTCGTATGCCGCCATCACGTCCGTATCGAGCTCGGCCACGCACCCGCGGTTGACGATCCTGCCGACGGCGAAATCCGGGGTGTCCTGGGAGTAGTCCCGCCATCGTTCGAACGCCTCTCCCAGAGGGAGGTCTCCGGTGGGAAGGAACGTGTTCGCCGCGATGATCCGGTCGTACCGGTCGGGGTTCTCGGCGGCGAGGCGGAGCCCGATCAGGCCGCCCCAGTCCTGGCAGAACATCGTCACGCCGTCCAGGTGCACCGCCTCGATCAACGCCGCCGTCCAATCGACGTGGCGCTGGTACGTGTAGTCGTCCCGTTCGGCTGGCTTGTCGGATCGACCGAACCCGATGAGGTCCGGGGCCACGGCCCGAAACCCCGCGTCGACGATCACGGGGATCATCGTTCGGTACAGGTACGACCACGTCGGCTCTCCGTGCAGCAGCAACACGGGTGGCGCGTCGCGCGGGCCCTCGTCCACGTAGTGCACCAGCAGGCCGCCCTCGCCGACCTGCGCGAAGTGCGGGTCGAACCTGTACCCCGGCAGGTCCTCGAACCGATCGTCGGGAGTCCGCAGGATCCTCACGGACGAAACTTCGGCGGACGCCCTTCCAGGAAGGCGGCCACGGACTCGCGGTGGTCGTCGCTGTCGAGGCAGACCGACTGGGCGTCGGCCTCACGTTCGAGCTCCTGCTCCAGGTCGGTCTCGGTCGCCCGTGACACGAGTGTCTTGATGAGCCCGACCGCCGTCGGGGAGTACGTGGTGACCTCCCGGGCGAGGTCCTCGGCGGACTTCGGGAGCTGGTCCGCCGGCACGACGCGATTGGCCAGGCCGTTCCGTTGGGCTTCGTCCGCGTCGACGAGCCTGGTCGACCACAGCAGCTCCTTGGTGCGGCCCGTCCCGATCAGCCTGGCCAGGTGGTGCAGCCCACCGAGGTCGGGGATCAACCCGTACCGGGCCTCGAGGATGCCGAGCTTCGCATCCTCGGCCACGATTCGTAGGTCACAGGCCAGGGCGAGCTGAAAACCCGCGCCGACCGCGTGTCCCTGTACCGCGGCGATGACCGGCTTCTCCATTCGGGCCAGCGCCAGATACGGGCGCTGGGCCATCCGGACGAACCTTCGAAACTTCGGACCGCGCAGCGAGCTGAGCTCCCCGACGGCGTTGAGGTCAAGCCCCGCCGAGAACGTCGGTCCCTCACCCGCCACGATGACCGCCGCGACGGCGGCATCGTCCCGGGCGAGCTCGGCGGCGTCGCCCAGCTCTTCGAACATCTGGGGGTTCATGGCGTTTCGCTTGTCGGGGCGAGCCATCGTGATCCGGCCCAGCCCGTCGGAGGCCTCGTATCGGATCGCCTGGAATTCGTGCACGGGGTTCGTCCTCCCGGTCCAACCTATACCATCGGCCGGTGGCCCCTCCGGACGCCCCCTCGTGTCTGCTCTGCCGGCGCCCGACCTATGACCCGGACAAGCGCGAACGGCCGTGGAGCCGCGCCGTCGCCGCGGGACAGCAGGTGCTGATCTGCCCGGCGTGTCAGACGGCCCGTCCGGAATGGCCGAGGCTGGTGGACCGCTGTCCGAGCTGCGGAAGCACGAGGTTGGGCGTGGTTATGGGCGAGGTGGTGTGCCGTCAGTGCGGCCATGTGGGAGCCTCGTCGGTGGAGTCGGGCGCTTAGCTCAGCGGTAGAGCGCCGCCCTTACAAGGCGGAGGTCGGTGGTTCGAAACCACCAGCGCCCACTCGAAATCTCCTGGTCAACGCCGTTTTCTGTCCGCCCTCGGACATCGACCACGTTGCCGGGGCCGTCATGCTACAAAACCTGCCACACGAGAGTCACGAGCCAATAGCGACGACCTTTTCGCCTACTCCAGACCACATGTGCCACAGCACGTCGCGTCGAGGTCGTCATCCTTCGTCAGGACGGCCAATGCTGCAACTGGGACCATCGCTGGGAGAGGAAGGGAAGGGGACAGCAACCCTGAGGTGCGTTGCGCTTCATGAAGATCTCATGCAGAGTGTCGCGATGTTATGCCGGCCAGGCTTTAGCGGCGGGTGTTTTCCCACTGATCTCCTGGGATGGATCATCGAGTGGGGTTCCGGACAAGTGCTGCGAAGAGGTGACCCAACGCGAAGCCGTATTCACGATCCCGGACGGCCTGCGACGGATGGGAACCCAGACGACTTTCGTGAGCTGCGGGGACCAAACGTACGAGGTTGCAAAGGAAGGTCGACTGCTGTGCCTCTACCACGAGCTCAGGGACCGCCGGTCTGGGTCGCCGCCAGTCGGGTTCAACCGCAACTCTTGTTTGCCACGCTGAGCTCGGTCAGACCCGGCCCATCGGATTGAAGTAAGAGCGTGTTCGTTCGTCCCTATCGCGACCGCGACCTTCCCGCGTTGCTGCAACTCTGGGAACAAACTGGAGAATTGCCCGGCGGACCCGGTCTGCTTTCTATGGATGACGCGCTCGATCTGCTCCATACGGAAGGCGCCGTCTGCGTCGTCGCTGATGAGGACGATGCGATCCTCGGCATGGCGCTCGGGGTCGCCTCCGGGCCGGTCGCCTGGGTTCTGCGCATCGGCGCCGTCCCGGGCGCCTCAGAACGCGATTTCACTCGCCGCCTGCTCGATGAGTTGGAGGCTCGTTTGAGCGAGATTGGGGCGCGCAAGCTCATCGCCCTCGTCGCCGACGAGGGGATGACGCGTGTCCAGCTCGAGGAGCGGAGCTATGTGGGGGCGCGTCAGGTGTTGTGCATGCAACGCGGTATCCCGGCCACCCTGGCAGGTCGCTCCGCGCTGGTGGAGCTCGGTGGTCGTATGGTCGATCCGGGCTTGTGGGACTCCCTCAAAGGCCTCCAGCAGGCCAAGGAGATCATCGAGCGGCGAGTCATCCTGCCGCTGGCGGAACCGCAACTGGCGACGCGCCACGCCGTCTCGCCTCCGAGCGCGATTGTTCTCTTCGGACCGCCCGGCACGGGGAAGACCACCTTCGCCAAGGGGATCGCCTCCCGCGTGGGGTGGCCCTTCGTGGAGATCCAGCCGAGCCAGCTCGCGGCGGAAGGAGCCGAGCGTCAGGCCGAATTGCTGGGGCAGA
>JBHELE010000021.1:0-4405 GCA_046263235.1 Actinomycetota bacterium | reverse complement strand
TGGCTTTCCGTCCCCGATCCGGGGTGCCCCGCCACGATAATGCGGGATCGCATTCACCGGCGGGGATCGGTGGGGAGACCGCCCCCGATAGACTGCCCCCGTGCGCGCCTTCGTCACGGGAGCCACCGGTTTCATCGGCGGACACGTCGCCCGGCGGCTCCGGGAGCGAGGCGACGAGGTGGTCGCCCTGGTGCGCGCGCCCGAGCGCGCTGCCCCCCTCGGTGACATCGGCTGTCGGCTCGTCGAGGGCACGCTGTCGTCCGAGCCCGTCATCCGCGACGCCGTCAGCGGCGCCGATGCGGTTTTCCACGTCGCCGCCATCTACAAGGTCGGCATCCCGAGGTCGGCGCGGCCGGAGATGTACGACGCCAACGTCATCGGGACGCAGCGCGTGCTCGACGCCGCCATCGCGGCCGGCGTCCCCCGCATCGTCCACGTCTCCACGATCAACGTCTTCGGGAACACCCGGGGCCGGGTCGTCGACGAGACGTACCGGAGGGACGAGGCCGACGGCTTCCTGACCTACTACGACGAGACGAAGTACCTGGCCCACCGGGTGGCGGAGGACCGGATCGCCGCGGGGGCGCCCGTCGTCATCGTCCAGCCCGGAGGGGTCTACGGGCCGAACGACCCCTCGGACCTGGGCAACCTCATCGGGCGCGTCCGGGCGGGGAAGCTCCCGTTCAAGGCGTACCCCGAAACGGGTTTCAACTTCGTGCACATCGGCGACGCCGCCACCGGCATCCTGCTGTGCCACGACCGGGCGAGCCTCGGCCAGAGCTACGTGCTGGGCGGCGAGCTCAGCACGCTGGGCGCGTTCATCGACGCGGTCGCCCGACTGGCGGGGCGCAAGCCGCCGAGGATCACCGTGCCGCCCTTCCTCCTCAAGCTCGGGATCCCGTTCGGGCCCCTGGTGGGACGGTTCCTGGGGCTCCAGCCGAACCTCCGGGAGCTGATCCGGGCGGCGGAGGGCGTGACGTACTGGGCGACCGACGAGAAGGCCCGGCGCGAGCTCGGGTACTCGCCCCGCGACCTCGAGACGGGCCTCCGGCAGACGCTGTCCGCACGGGCGGACGTTCTTCGCTCATCGGACGCCAGCCGTTAGGCGAGCGACGCCCCCGGGTATCAGTCGCTGCGTGGGACGCAGCTCGCGAACGGCTCGGAGGGTCGTCTACATCGTCATCGACGGCATGCGGACGGACGCCTTCGAGCAGGCGGCGCACTCCGGCCGGGCCCCCGCGCTGGCGTTCCTGAAGGAGCGGGCGAGCTACGTCCGGGACTCGGTGGCCGTGTTCCCCTCGATCACGCCGTGCGCCACGGCGAGCCTGATCACCGGGGAGACGCCGGACAAGCACCGGATCCCCGGGCAGTCGTGGTACGACCGCGCGGAGGGCCGGTTCATCAACTACGGCCAGGGGCCCCGCGTGTCCGTGGTCCAGAAGGTGCGGGAGGTCGCCAGCGACCTCTTCGTGAACCTCAACCGGAAGCACCTGGGGAAGGACGTCCGCACGCTCCACGAGACCCTGGACGCCATGGGCCTGGCCACGGCCTCGACCAACTTCCTCGTGTACCGGGGGCCGCACCGGCACAAGGTCCACCCCAACGCTCTGGAGCGGATCCTCCTCGATGACGCCATCCCGGGCGGGGAGGTCATGGGGCCGCGCGAGCTCTACTTCGCCGACGTCATCCACGGACCGACCGCGGCGTGCGAGGACCGGCTGGGCGTCCGCGGGCGTATCCGCCGGATCAAGGCGGCCGACGAGTGGGCGGCGTGCGTCACCCGGGAGCTGATCGAGCGCGACGCCGCGGACATGATCCTGTTCTACCTGCACGAGAACGATCACTTCTCCCACCGCGAAGGGCCGGGGACGCAGGTCGACAACCTGGTCCGGGCCAGCGAGCTGATCGGCCACGTCCTCGAGGCCCTCGGCTCCTGGGAGCGGACCGTCGACGAGATCGGCTTCGTGCTGACCGCCGACCACGGTCAGAGCGCCGTGATCAAGGACGACGACCACTTCATCGACCTGGACGAGGTGCTCGACGGGTTCCGCTTGCTCGACCCGAAGCGCGGCCCCGATCGCTTCGACGATCAGGACCTGGCCCAGTGCGGCAACGGGCGCGCCGGGTACATCTACCTGCATCCGGAGCGCGCGGGGGAGCTCGTCCGTCCGGTGGTCGACGCCCTCCTCCAGCATCCGGGGATGGACCAGGTGCTGTGGCGCGATCGCGATTGGCGCGTCGTGGAGGGGCACCGTGGGCGCCTCCGGTTCCGTCCGGCGGATGACGGCGGGTTGGTCGACGAGCGGGGGAACCGCTGGGAGGTGCAGGGCGACCTCGAGGTCGTCGACGGGGTGGTCGAGGACGACGAGGTCCGGACCCCCGAGTACCAGGTGGCCCTGTGGCGGATCCACGCCGCCCTGGGGCTGGATCGGGTGGGCGACGTCTGCTGCACGTCGAAGCTCACGTACGAGACCGCCAACGTCGTCGACACCGATCACAAGGGCGAGCACGGGTCGCTCCACGCGGAGGATTCACACGTGCCGTTCCTGTCGACGCTCGCCGACCCGCCGCTCCACCCGTCGACGGTCGACGTGGCGCCGCACATCGTGCGGCACTTCGAGTCGCTCCGGGGTTGACGCGGCGCTCCGGCTGGCCGGACGCCGACGCGGCGGGCTCCACCGTCAGGACCCGCGGGCGTAGGCGGCCACGTACCAGGTCCAGGAGAACGCCTGGCTGACTCGGCGGAGGCCCTGGGCCCGGAGGCCCTCGTCGATGCCACGGAGGTCGTGGACGTAGGCCCGGAACGGGTCACGGCGCGCGGCCCGCCAGAGGTTCTCGAAGAAGCGCTCCACCCGCGCGGCCAGGCCCCGGAGCCCGCGAGACGCCGGGACGGAGAACACCACACCGCCCCGGGCCGCCTCCGAAGACGCGGACAGGAGACGCCGGGCGACGGGGTAGCAGCAGATGACCTTGTCGAGGACGACGACGTCGTGGGGCGGGGCGCCCTCGGCCCCGTCGCCGACCTCGAAGCGGGCGCGCTCGCCCAGGCCGCTCCGCGCCGCGCGCCGCCTGGCGACCTGGACGCTGACGGGGGAGAGATCGATGCCCGTCACGGCGGACGCGCCGCGCCGGAGGGCCTCCAGCGAGAGCCCTCCCGTCCCGCAGCCCAGCTCCAGCACCGTCCGCCCGTCGATGCCCAGGCGCTCGACGTGCTTGAGCAGGACCGAGGAGACCCCGGCCACGCCATCGTCGGGATCCCCCTGGCAGCAGGGGGCCGCCTCGCGGTCGAAGAACCGAGCGATCGGGTCCGTCTCCACGCCAGCGCTCACTAGAGCGGCACGTTCGAGAGGACCATGATGCGCGGCTCGGTCATCTCCTCCATGGCGTGGCGCAGCCCCTCCCGACCGTGGCCCGAGTCCTTGGACCCGCCGTACGGCATCTGATCCGCCCGGAACGCCGAGACGTCGTTGACGATGAGCCCGCCGACGACGACGTCGCGGTGAGCCTGGAACGCGTAGTCGATGCTCGACGTGAACACCCCCGCTTGGAGCCCGAACGCCGTCCCGTTCACCTGCGCGATGGCCTCCTCGAACGTCTCGTACTTGGCGACCGTCGTGACGGGGCCGAAGATCTCCTCGCGGCAGACCTCCATGTCCTCGCGGACGTTCCCGAGCACGGTCGGCACGTAGAACGGGTCGCGGCGCTCACCGCCGACCAGCACCTCGGCGCCGGCGGCCACCGCCTCGTTCACCATCGACTCCACCTTGTCGAGGGCCCGGGCGTCGATCAGCGGCCCAACCTCAGTCTCGGGGTCCATGGGGTCGCCGACCTTGAGGGTCTCCACCTGCTTCACCAGGCGGGTCACGAAGTCGTCGTACACGGGGGCGTGGACGAAGATCCGCTGGACGGCGATGCAGGACTGGCCCGCCTGGTAGTAGCCGCCGAAGGCCACGCGCTGGGCGGCGTGGTCGAGATCGGCGTCGGAGTGGACGATCACCCCGGCGTTCCCGCCGAGCTCCAGCGTGAAGTGCTTCTTCGGGTCCAGCACCTTGATCTTCCACCCGACCGGGCTGGAGCCGGTGAACGAGACCTTCTTGAACCGAGGGTCGCGGACCAGGTCCTCGGCCCGCTGGCTCGAGACCGGGAGCACCGACAGCATCCCCGGCGGGAGGTCGGTCTCGGTGAAGAGCTCCCCGAGCAGCAGGGCACCGAGCGGCGTGGCGGACGCCGGCTTCAGCACGATCGGCGCCCCGACGGCCAACGCGGGGGCCATCTTGTGCGCCACCAGGTTCACCGGGAAGTTGAACGGCGAGATTCCCAATACCGGCCCAGAGGGGAAGCGGCGAACCAGCCCGAGCCGGCTGCCGAGCGCGGGGTCGGTGTCCAGCCGCAGCAGGTCCCCGTC
>JBHELE010000020.1:0-4004 GCA_046263235.1 Actinomycetota bacterium | reverse complement strand
GGAAGATCACCGGTTCGTCGGGCACCGCCCCGCCCATCTCCTCCGCGTGCTCCAGGTAGTTCTTCCCGACGCACACGACCTTCGACGGGATGACCGGAGCGAGCAGCCGTACGTCCGCCGCGGGGATCTCCTCGCCCGTCGGAACGGGGTCCTCGAAGAACGTCCCGCGAACCGGTCTGACGAATCCATCTTCCATGGAGCCGGTGGAGATCCGGTTTCCGGACCGAAAGCGCACGAGCCTCACGGGCGCAGAGGCTATCCGGCGGCGTGCACGTCGTCATGTGCGCTCGACCACGTACACGAGATGGGGCCACCCGCCCCGTCCCCATGATGTCTCGCGTTCGACGGTCATGCCGATGCGCTCCGCCAGCCGGCGGGATCGGACGTTCTCCGGGCGGATCAGAGCGATCAGGCGACGCAGACCGAGCGTCTCGAATGCGTGGTCTCGGCAGGCGGCGGCAGCCTCCGATCCGAATCCCTTCCGCCAGTGGCGCTTCGAGACGTGCCATCCCAGCTCGATCTCTTCGCGGCCGTCGACGACCTGCGGGACCGGACCGCAATCGCCGATGAACTCGCCGCTTCCGATCAGCTCGATCGCCCACAGGCCCATCGAGCGCTCCTCGTAGCGCGCGACGTTTCGGTGGATCCATTCCAGGCACTCCTCGCGGGTGTACGGACGGGAGTAGAAGCGCATGGTCTCCGGATCCCCCAGGATCGCGGCCAGATCGTCGAGGTCGGCCACTCGAAACGGCCGAAGCCACAGCCGTTTCGTTCGCAGGATCCCCTCGCTCATCGGTCAGCCGTGGAAGCGCCGGTCGCCTCCGCTTCGTCCGAGTGGGTCACGCGTACGCGCGCGACGGCGACGGACTCACGCCTGGCGGTAGTACCCGTAGGCGGCGAACGTCTCCGGCGGTGCGTTCAGTAGGGCCGCGCCGATGACTCGAGCGTCGACACGCTCCAGCTGCCGCCTCGCCTCCTTGATGTCACCTCGGGTCGCCGAACGGGCGTCGGCCACGTAGAGCACCGCGTCCGACGACGGCACCAGGACGGCCGCGTCCGTCACCGGTAGGAGTGGAGCCGAGTCGAGGAGGACGAAATCCGCGAAGTGCCGCAACTCGGCGAGCATGGAGGACATCGTGGACGATCCCAGGAGCTCTGCCGGGTTGCTCGGTGCCGGACCGCTCGGAAGCAGCAGCAGGTTCTCGATTCCTGTCGGCTGCAGGGCGCTTCGCGGGCTGGCAAGTTGCATGAGGACGTCCACGAGCCCGAACTCCTTGGGGAGGCCGAAGATCTCCTCGAGACGCGGACGGCGAAGGTCCGCCGAGACCAGCACGACGCTCTTACCGGCCGTAGCCAGGGCGGCGCCGAGGTTGGCCGCCGTGAACGTCTTCCCTTCCCGCTCCTTGGCGCTGGTCACGAGGACGACCTTGGCGTCCAGCTGCATGGCGGAGAACATCAGGTTCGTCCGAAGCCGGCGAAACGCCTCGCCGGCGGCGACGTCACGACCTGTCGCGACCAGATGCTCCGTGGCGGATCCCAGGCCCTTGACCGTGGGGATCGCCCCCAGGACGGCGGTCCCGATTCGTCCTTCGAACTCCTCGCGATCGCGGATGCGATCGTCGGCGTAGTCCTGGGCCAACGCCGCACCCGCCCCGAGGACCAGCCCGGCGAGCAGCCCCAGGACCCCATCCACCACGTGATTCGGGTGTGCGGGACTCTGCGGAACCTCGGCCCGCTCCACGACGGCCCCGGCAGCGACATCCGCCCCGCCCTGCCCCGCGAGGCGCTGCTGCAGGATCGCGATCTGGGTGATCAGAGAGTTCGCTTCCGCCTGGAGCGCCGCTTCCTCTTCCGAGTCGTCGGTGGCGGCGATCTCGCCCTGCACGGTGGCCAGCCGCTGGTTCAACCCGACGATCTGCGTCTGGATGGAGCGCTCCGCCGCTCGCTCCTCGGCGAGCGCCTGTTCTCGGCGATAGGTCAGGTATGCATTGGCGAACCCCTGGGCCCGCCGTTGCGCCTCGGCCGGCCGCGGATCCGAGTAATGGAACTCGAGCAGCTCCGTGTCGACGGGGACCTCGACGGAAAGGTCCGCGAGCAACTCGCGCAGGGAGATGGCGAGGCCCAGTCGATCGCGGGCCACCCGCGCCACCGCGGTCGATTCCGCCAAACGCCGTTCGGTGGCCATGTTCGCCTGCTCGACCGGACCCTCCGCCTGCCCGTTCGTTCGCACCAGGACGCTCGCCGTCGATTCGTAGATGGGTGTTTGACGAAACGAAAGGAACATCGCCACACCCACCGTGACCGCCGCGACGCCAATGACCGTCCACTTTCGAATCGACAGGATCGATTGGAGGTCAGCAAGTCGAAGCGAACCCGATGCAGGTGCAGACCGATCGCGCGGGTCATTGTCGAAAGGGGCGGCCAGGATCCCTCCTTCATCGCTCCGAGTGATGGCCGCCACGTTATCAATCGTGGGGCCGTCCTGGGCAGCAGGCGTGTGCGTTATGGGCACCCGCGGTCCCCAGGTACTGCAAGGGTGGGATGCCCTGACGCTGTTCGGCGTATGTCCTGTGGGGCCGATGTGCCTACGATCTTCCCCTGCTTCGGCGCCCAAACGACCTGCCGGGGAAGGCGCAACGATGGTGCACGTCGGAGTCGCGGGATGTGGCTACTGGGGATCGAAGCACGTCCGTGTGCTTTCGGCGATGCCCGACGTGGCTCGGATCGTCGCCATCGATCCCTACGAGGAGCGCGTCTCGAACCTGCAGCGGCTCTTCCCCAGCCTCGACGCAGCGACCACGCTGGAGGACGCGCTCGACAGGATCGACGCGGTGGTGATCGCGACGCCGCCGAGAACCCATGCCGCCCTCGCGACCACGGCCCTTCGAGCGGGGAAGAGCGTGCTGGTCGAGAAGCCGCTGGCGACGTCCACCGCCGATGCGGCGGGCCTGGTCGAGGAAGCGGCGAACCGGGCGGCGGTCCTCATGGTCGGACACACGTTCGAGTTCAACGCCGCCGTCTGGAAGCTGAGGGAGCTCGTCCAGGGCGACGAGCTCGGCCAGCTGTTCTACCTGGATTCGGCGCGCCTGAACCTCGGCCTGTACCAGTCCGATGTCAACGTGATCTGGGACTTGGCTCCGCACGACATCTCGATCTTCAACTACGTGTTGGGCGGACGTCCCGCATCGGTCCAGGCGTGGGGCTCCCGGCACGCCCATGACTCGCTGGAGGATGTGGCGTATTTGAGGCTCCTGTACCCCGACGTGGGGGTAACGGCGAACGTGCACGTCAGCTGGCTGGACCCGTGCAAGGTTCGGCGGGTGACGGCGGTCGGCAGCCGAAAGATGGCCGTGTACAACGACCTGGCCACGGAGGAGCGCGTCCGGATCTTCGACCGCGGCGTGGTCCCCCTCAACGGCAACGGCGGCAACGGCTCAGTGGCCAACATCCCGATGTCGTACCGGTACGGCGAGATCCGATCCCCCCACATCGCGTTCGAGGAGCCCCTATTGGTCCAGGACCGGCATTTCGTCTCCTCCGTCATGAGCCGGGAGCGACCGGACACGGACGGCGAGAACGGGCTGGCCGTCGTCCAGGTGCTCGAGGCCGCCGAACTCTCGTTGCGACTCGGTCACCAGGTCGACCTCGACCAGGCGTTTGGACGGCCCGCCACGGCGCTGACGGTGGCCTGATGACGATGACGTTCCCGGAGGGGACGACCGTCGTTCCGCTCACCGACCTGGGGGCCATGACGGCGGACGTCGCCGAGGAGCTGGGCGTGGCATGGAAGCAGGTCCTGATGGACTCGTCGTTCATCGGTGGCGAGGCCGTGGAACGTTTCGAAACCGAATGGGCTGCCTACTGCGGGACGCGGTGTGCCGTCGGGGTGGCGAATGGAACCGACGCCCTCGAGCTGACGCTCCGGGCCCTGGGGATCGGGGCCGGGGACGAGGTGATCGTGCCGGCCAATACGTTCGTGGCCACCGCCGAGGCGGTGGTGCTCG
>JBHELE010000019.1:0-4128 GCA_046263235.1 Actinomycetota bacterium | reverse complement strand
ACCACGTCGTCGATGTGGACGAACGACTGGACGCCGGTTCCCCCGCCGGTCACCGGATACCGGCGCCGCCGGACCTGGCCGGCGACGAAGCCGTCGGGGGCGAACGTCGTGCCCGGGCCGTACCAGAGCCCGTAGCGGAGGACCAGTCCCTCGAAGCGCTCGTTCTCGACGATCCTTCGCTCCATCTCGGCGTGCAGGCGAATGGTCGCGCCGAACGGCTCGGGAGCGTCGGTCCACAGGGGGGCGTCCTCGTCCACCACCGCCGGTCCGACCGGCCGGTACAGGAAGCAGACGTTCTGGGCGACGTACCGCCCGGCGCCGGCGGCCTCGGCCGCCGCCACGAGGTTCGCCCCGCCCTGCCCGCGCACCAGGTCGTTCCGGGCGTAGGCCTCCTTCAGGTTGCGCGGGTTCAGGTCTGGTGGCAGGTCGGTGAGGTGCTGGACCACCACGTCCGGCCGGGCCTCCCGGACCACGGTTCGAACCCGCTCCGCGTCCAGGACGTCGCATACCACCGCCTCGGCGCCGTCGGACCGCAGCCGCGGCACGTTCTCCGGCTTGCGGGTGATGGCGGTGACCTGATGGCCCTCGCCCACCAGCCTGGGGACCAGGGGACGGCCCACCACGCCGGTGGCCCCGGCCAGGAACACCCTCACCTCCGGACCTCCGCCGCGATCAGCCCGGCCACCACGAATGCGGCCAGCAACGTGAGCAGGTAGGGATCGCTCTCGCGGCCGCCGAGGTCGGCGTCGATCCAGTGCGAGACGGCGTGCAGCGTCGTCCCGACCGCACCGCCCCACAGGCCGACCGCCAGGGCGTTCCGGCCGGCCGACCCGGCCAGGAGGGCCGCGGCCACCCCGAGCTGGAAGGCCCCGGAGTCGTGGAACAGGTGCTGGTTGTAGGGCGGATACGTGGCGACGACGTCGAAGAACGAACGCGGCGCGAGGAACGCCCAGGCCCCGGTGAAGAGGAAGAACACGGCCGCGACGGCCGCCGCCGCGACGGCCAACCGTCTCGCGGCGGTCACGATGGTCGCCGTTCTTCGGGAGACAGCCCGGCCGCCCGTGACGGCGGGGTGGCTCGACCCGCTGCCCCCCGGCTCAGCAGAGCGGCCACGATCCCGCCGAACCCGAGGGCGGCGTGGGCCACGGCGTCGGCGCCGTTCGAGGCGAACCAGAACGTGGTGGGCTCCTCGACCAGGAAGGCCACGAAGGTGGCGGCGTTCGGCACCCCGACCACCAGGGCGCCGAGCACGGCGTCACGGGGCCGGGTCAGGAAGAGCAGGGCGATCACGCCGAAGACCAGACCGGCCAGGTTGTGCCACCCGTTGGTCTCGAACACCCCGAACACGTGGTCCGACCCGGCCCGGGCGGCCTCTTCGGCTCCCACCGGGAAGCTCGCGTCGTACAGGAAGCCCACCGCTCCGACAACGACCAGGTACACGCCCGCCCCGGCCAGGTAGATCCGGGCCGGGGTCCATCCCGAGCCCGTCTCCGCGAGGTCCCGCCCCGGGTTGGCCTCAGTCGCGGCGTCTCGCATCTCCACCTCCGGCGAGCTACAGTAGTAATCGCTTGTTTACCACATCATAACGAGGGATTCGAGTGGAGCCGGAGCGGACCACCAGGGAACGGCTGCTGGAGGAGGGCCTGCGCCGGTTCGCCGAGCGGGGGTTCCGGGGCACCACCGTCGGCGACGTCGAACGGGCCGCCGGCCTGGCCCCCCGGTCCGGTGCCCTGTACAAGCACTTCGGGAGCAAGAAGGAGCTGCTGGCCGCGGTGGTGGAGCGCCACCTGTACGAGCTGCAGACCGTCGGCCGGATCGTCGACCTCATGCCGCTCGGGGACCTGCGGGCGGAGCTGACGCTGCTGGCCCGGTGGACCCTCACCGAACTGGACCGCGAGCGGGAGCTGATGCTCGTGTTCGAGAAGGAGGGCGACGAGCTGGCCGACCTCCGGGATCGGTTCTACGCGGTCGGCGACCTCAGCTACCGGGTCGCGGTCGACTACGTCCGGCGGTTCGCCAAGGACGCCGCGCACCTGCAGGACATGGACGCCGAGGCCCTCGCCGCCATCGTCATGAACGCGCTGGTGAACCACCGGCGGTGCAGGTGGACCTTCGACCGGGATCCCCTGGACCTGGACGACGACCGCATGGTGGCCGGCCTGGTCGACGTGCTGATGCGGCTGGTGCGTCCGGAGGTGGGGGAGTGAGAACCTCGGCCCACCCGTATCGAATCCTGTGGGAGAGGTCGGACGGTTACTCGGGGGGCGCTGGGAGCGCGCCGATCTGCTGGAGGAACTCCATCTGATCGAAGTACAGGCGCTCGGAGACGATCTGGCCCCCTTCGATCCTCCGGAACGAGGCATAGTCGAAGCGCACGCGGTTGCCGCTCGCGGGAACCTCGCCCTGCGGCGTCGAGAACGGGCCGTCGTGCGTGCCCTCGAAATGCCCCTCGGTCGCCTCGTCCGAGCCGCTGCTGACGTGCCGGTCGCCGATGAGCTTTCCGTCGGGGAAGGCCGTCCAGAACGCCTGGGTGACGCCGAGGATCTCATCCGGCCCCTGGACCCTCATTCCGCCGGGCAGGACGAGCTCGCTCTCGTCGGTCAGGAGGCTTCGGCGCGTCTCGGCGTCATGCGCGTTGAACGCGTCGTCGTACCGCTCGCCCACCTCGACGGGATCGCCCATGGCTCCTCCTTCCTGCGTTCGCCGACCGCGCCGAACGATATCCCGACGCCCGCCTATCTACTCGCCGGGCCACCACTCCTCGATCGCCGCGACGATCTCCTCCGGGGCGTCCTCCTGGATGTAGTGCGACGCGCCCTCCAGGATCACCGTGCGGTGTCTGGGAAACGTCCACTCCCACCGCGCCCGGTCGTGCGCCTTGAATCCGGGATCCTTGGTCCCCCACACGATCAGCGCCGGGAGGTGTGCGAGCTTCGATGTGCCGCGTTCGACTTCCGATAGCAGCTCGGTGGCGCCGAGGATCTCCTTCGGCATCACCGCCACCGGCCGGCGGAGCGCCGGGGTGGCGTGAGGCCGCTTATACATGTCGAACTCGTCGGCGGTGAGGTTCCTCCGCCGCATCCCGGCGCGCAGGAAGACGTTCGTGAAGACATCCAGGCGGGTGATGGCGAACTGTCCGGGCGCGCTGCTCAGCAGTTTCGAGAACGTTCGTTTTCCGCGGTCATCGACCGCCGGCCAGCCCCACGTGTTGCCGATCACGAGCGCCCGGAAGCGCTCCGGATGACGCGCCGCGACCGCCAGGCCGATCGGCCCGCCCCAGTCCTGGACCATGAGCGTGATTCCCTGAAGGTCCAGTTGGGTGACGAACGATTCGACGGTCCGAGCGTGCTCGGCGACCGTGTAGCCGTACCCGGGCCCGGCGGTCGACAGGCCGAATCCCGGGTAGTCGAGGGCGATGCATCGAAATCGATCCTTCAGGCCACCGACGATGTGCCGGTACAGGAACGACCATGTCGGATTGCCGTGGAGGGCCAGGAAGACCGGCCCATCGCCCTCGTCGATGTAGTGGATGCGCGACCCGTCGACGTCGACGAAGTGGGACCGAAAGGGGAACAGGTCATCGCGCACCCATGACGGTCGGTCCACGTCGCCTCCTGGCCGGCG
Organism: Actinomycetota bacterium; assembly: GCA_046263235.1. GTDB lineage: Bacteria > Actinomycetota > UBA4738 > UBA4738 > UBA4738 > JBHELE01. The sequence continues at coordinate 504 of JBHELE010000019.1, read as the reverse complement.
GTGGATGGTACCGCAGGGTGGTCGGCGTCCGATGCTCGCCCTCAGCTCCAGAGCGTTACGGAGCTCGCGCACTTCCTTGCGGACCTGCTCGGCGCTGACGACGTTGCCCTTTCCATCGAACCGCGCGATCGCTTCCCCGAATGCCTCCGCCGCTTCGGCTTCCTTGCCCGCCGTGCGCAGGGCCTCGCCGAGAACGGGACCGCAGCGGTTAGTGGCAGCCGCCGAAGGAGAAGTGACCCGGGTCGCTGTCGGGAACCGACTGACACCACCCGGCTCGTCGTAAGGCCGACATGGTGCTCGGGTCGCGGAGCATCCGTTCGCTCACGTCGATGGCGGCGCCGAGCTGGTGGTACGACGATCCCGGCGGCGCGCACGTCCCCGGGCATCCAGCGGGGCTATCGCAGATCCGGTCGCCCGCCTTCGCCTGTTCGCTGCACGACCGATAGCTCTCGACGACCGTGATCCGATGGCCGGCCAACCGCTCGGCCTCCTTGAACGCTCGCA
>JBHELE010000018.1:0-2510 GCA_046263235.1 Actinomycetota bacterium | reverse complement strand
GCGTGGGCCCGGTTGAAGGCCGCCGGCGCCCTTCTGGTCGGAAAGACGAACTGCGACGAGTTCGCCATGGGCTCCTCGAACGAGAACTCGGCGTTCGGCCCGGTCCACAACCCATGGGACCTGGACCGCGTTCCCGGCGGGTCGTCGGGTGGCTCCGCGGCCGCTGTCGCTTCCGGCATGGCGGTGTGGGGGCTCGGCACCGACACCGGGGGATCGGTACGGCAGCCGGCCGCGCTGAGCGGGGTTGTCGGGTTGAAGCCGACGTACGGCCGCATCTCCCGGTACGGGCTGATCGCGTTCGCTTCGTCCCTCGATCACGTCGGAACGCTGACCCGCGACGTTCGCGACGCGGCCACGCTGCTGAGCGCCATCGCCGGCCACGATCCCCTCGACGCCACGAGCCTTCCCGATCCTCCCCGGGACTACGTCGATGAGCTCGACACGGGGATCGACGGATTGCGGGTTGGAGTGCTGGAGGACTGGCTGGCCATGGAAGGCGTCGAGCCCCAGGTGGAGACGTCCTTCCGGGCGGCGGTTGATCGGCTGGGTGGCCTGGGGGCGAAGGTCGACCGCGCCGAGCTTCCTCATGCCGACTACGCGCTGTCCGCGTACTACCTGATCGCGCCGGCGGAGGCGTCGTCGAACCTGGCTCGCTACGACGGCGTGCGGTACGGGTACCGGTGGCCGGACGCTCGTGATGTGGTCGAGATGAACTCCAGAACGCGCAACGCTGGGTTCGGTGACGAGGTGAAGCGCCGGATCATGCTCGGGACGTACGCCCTTTCGGCCGGATACTACGACGCGTACTACGCCCAGGCCCAAAAGGTTCGAACCCTGGTGATCCGCGACTACGACGAGGCGTTCGAGCGGTTCGACCTGCTGGTGTCGCCGACCTCCCCGACGACGGCGTTCCGATTGGGCGAGAAGACGGAGAACCCGCTGGCCATGTACCTGTCGGACATCTTCACGATCCCGTCCGACCTCTCGGGGACGCCGGCGATCAGCATCCCGTGCGGTCTGGGTGACGACGGGTTGCCGGTCGGGTTCCAGGTGATGGGTCGCCCGCGAGACGAGGCGACGGTGCTGCGCGCAGCGTTCGCCCTGGAGCAGGAGTTGGGGTTCGACGCGAAGCCATCCGTGGTGGAGGAGCGGTCGGCGTGACCGTCGTGGCCGATCTCTACGAGACCGTCATCGGGCTGGAGTGCCACGTCGAGCTGTCCACGGCGACGAAGATGTTCTGCGGCTGCATGAACGAGTTCGGCGCGGCGCCCAACACGAACGTCTGCCCGATCTGCCTGGGGCACCCCGGCACCCTGCCGGTCCCGAACGAGAAGGCGATCGAGTACACCATCAAGATCGGCCTGGCCCTGGACTGCGACGTCGCGCCGCGATCGCTGTTCCACCGGAAGAACTACTTCTATCCGGACATGCCGAAGAACTTCCAGATCTCCCAGTACGACCTCCCCCTGTGCGTGAACGGGCATCTCGACATCCAGGTCGACGGAGAAGTCCACCGCGTCGGGATCACCCGGGTTCACCTCGAGGAGGACACCGGCAAGACCACGCATGCCGGGACGACCGGCCGCATCGCGGAGGCCGAATACGCCCTGGAGGACTACAACCGAGCCGGCGTCCCCCTGGTCGAGGTCGTCTCCGAGCCGGACATGCGAAGCGCCGAGGAGGCCCGGGCCTACCTGATGGAGCTCCGAGCCACGCTCGAAGCGCTCGGGGTGTCCGACGTTCGAATGGAGGAGGGCTCCCTCCGCTGCGATGCGAACGTGAGCGTCCGGCGGGCCGGCTCCGCAGACCTCGGAACGAAGGTCGAGATCAAGAACCTCAACTCCATCCGGTCGCTGTACCGCGCGGTGACGTACGAAGCCGACCGGCAGCGCCACGCGCTCGAGGGCGGCCAGGCCCTCGTTCAGGAAACGCGGCACTGGGACGAGAACCGAGGCCTCACGTCACCACTGCGATCGAAGGAGTTCGCCTTCGACTACCGATACTTCCCGGAGCCCGACCTGTCGCCGATCGAGCCCGATCCGGAGTGGATCGAGAAGCTGCGCGCGGAGCTGCCGGAGCTGCCCGCGGCGCGGCGGCGACGGCTCCAGGACGAATACCGGCTCGATCCGCGCCAGGCGGCGCTCGTCGGAAGCACGGCCGCCACGTCGCGCTTCTTCGAGGAAGCCGCGTCGCTGGGCGCGAACCCGGCCGGCGTCGCCAACTGGCTCACCGGCGACGTGGCGGCGCATCTCAACGAGACCCGGGAGGATCTGGCCGGGTCGAAGCTCACCCCTCGGCATCTCGCCGACCTCGTGAATCTCGTCGGGGAGGCGACGATCTCCTCGGCGGGAGCGAAGGCGGCGCTGGCGGAGGTGTTCGCGACCGGGGACCCGGTCGAGGCGATCGTGGAGTCGAAGGGCCTTCGTCAGGTTTCGGACACCGGTGCGTTGGAGGCCGTGATCGACGAGGTCATCGCGGAGAACTCAGGCCCCGTGGCCCAGTTCCAGGGC
>JBHELE010000017.1:0-9786 GCA_046263235.1 Actinomycetota bacterium | reverse complement strand
CTTCGCCGCGCCTTCGCGAAGGGGGACTTCGGCGAGATGGCGACGATCGCGGAGCCGACGGTCGACGACCTCGCGATCGCCGGCACGGCGGAGGAGTGCCGGCAACGGCTGGCGGAGTACGAGGGCATCGTCGACCGCGTGATCATCGGCGGCGCGTGGATCGGGCCGGGCCAGGAACGCATCCGGGAGAACCACGAGGCCATCTTCGAGACGTTCGCGCCGCGGGCCGACATCACGGTATCGGGCCAATCGGGACCGACCCGCGGCTGAATCTCCGGTGGCGTACGCCGAACGACCCGACGGCTGCCGCATCTACTTCGAGCGGAACGGCTCCCCGTCGGCGCCGCCCGTGATGCTCCTGCAGGGCTACGGCGGCGACATCCCGGGGTGGGGTGCGACCATCGACCACCTCTCCACGGACCTCCACGTCGCGGCGTTCGACTTCCGGGGAAGTGGTCGCTCCTTCGCGGACTCGGGACCAGTCAGCCTCGCCACGTTCGTCGACGACACGCTGGCCGTCCTCGATGCCGCCGGCATCGACCGAGCCCACCTCTACGGGCAATCGTTCGGAGGGATGGTTGCGCAGGAGGTCGCCCTCCGGCACCCGCGGCGCGCCCGATCGCTGATCCTCGCGGCCACACACTGCGGCGGGCCGAAACGGCGGCTCGGGCGGATCCGGGTGCCCAAGGACAAGCCGTACCTCGCCCTCTTCTCGGAGGCCTTCGCCGAGGAACACCCGGACCGGATCGAGGATCATCGACGCGTGGTCGGTCGAAGCCCGCAGCCACTGGAGGCGGCCCGGTTCCAGTACGACGCGATGCAGGGGTTCGACGCGTGCGACCGCCTCCGGGCCCTGCGCGTCCCGGCACTGATCCTGCACGGCACCGCCGACCGGCTGATCCCGGCCGCCAACGCGCGGATGCTCGCCGACCTCATCCCCGGTTCACGGCTCGCGTTGCTGGAAGGAGCGGGGCACCTGTACCAGTGGGAACAGCCCGAGGAGTCCAGCCGCCTGGTCGTCGAGTTCATCCGGGACGTCGAAGGTGGCACGGCCGCATGAGCGAGATCCCCGAACGCATCCGGGAGATGGCGGCGCAGCGGGAGGAAGCCAGACGGCGTCGCGACTTCGCCGGGGCCGACGCGATTCGGGATCGGATACGGGCTGCCGGGTTCGAGATCGTGGATGCCCCCGACGGGTCGCCGGTTCTGTCCCCGGTCGAGGAGCCGCGCCGACGACGATTTCGAGGCTCCGCCGAGGTTCCGCGGGCCGAGCCCGATCCGGAGGTCGACTGCAGCGTCGTGTGGCTCACGGAGTCGTGGCCGGGAGACGTCGGGCGTGGGATCGCGTCGTTTCGCCGGCATCATTCGAGGCTTCGGGTGCAGCATGTCGTGGTGGTGACGGATGGGGCGGGCGCCGGGTGGCCCGAGGACGTGGAGGTCATCGACGTCGATCCGTCCGTCGGATGGTCGGCCCTCCGCAACGCGGGGCTCCGCCGAGCGGCGGGGCGGATCGTGGCCATCGCCGATGGATCGATCGAGGCCGAAGGCGACGTGCTGACCGCGTTGGCCGCCGCCCTGGACGATCCGTCGGTCGGCCTGGCCGGACCGTTCGGCGTGGTGAGCCGCGATCTCCGGGAGTTCCAGGAGTCGCCCGGCCCCGACGTCGACGCGATCGAGGCCTACCTCATCGCCGGACGGCGCGACGTCCTCGGCGATCGCATCCGGTTCGACGAGCGGTTCATGTTCTACCGAAGCGCGGATCTCGAGCTGTCGTTTCAGGCGAAGGCGCTGGGGCTGCGTTGCGTCGTGGTGCCGGGCCCCGTGGGCAGACATGTCCACCGCACCTGGGAGGCGACACCCGACCACGAGCGGAGGCGGCTGTCGAAGCGGAACTTCTACCGGTTCCTGGATCGGTGGCGGTCCCGGTCCGATCTCTTGGAAGCGAACGGGCGGGGGAGCCGCCGCGACGGGATTGGGGAGCCTCCGGGGCGCCCCTAGCCTGCGTCCGGGCGAACCGGGATCTCGCTGGTCGCGGCCGACGGGCGGATGGCCGGCCCGGGCTTCACCTTCGTGCGCGCCTTGTGCCCGTTCTCGGCGGCGCGGTCCTTCGCCTCGCGCTTCAGCTCGTCCTGCGTGGGAATGGGAGTCTCGCCATCCAGATACGCCTTGAGCTCCTTGCCCTCGATCACCTCGCGCTCGATCAGCACCTTGGTCAGCCGGTCGAGGAGCCGCCGGTCCTTGGTCAGGATGATCCGGGCCCGCTCATGCGCCTCGTTCAGCAGGCGCGTCGCCTCCTCGTCGATGAGCCGCTGGGTCTCCTCGGACATCTCCGGGCGCTGGCCGGGGAACAGGTACCCACCGTTCGCGCCGCGAAGACCGTCCTGCCCGAACGACAGCGGGCGGACCTTCGGGCTCATGCCGTACTCCATCACCATCGCGCGAGCGATCTCGGTGGCCTTCTGCAGGTCGTCGGCGGCCCCCGTCGAGATCTCCTTGAAGATGATCTCCTCGGCCGTGCGTCCCCCCAGGGCGAAGGCCAGTCGGTCGAGGAGCTCGGGCTCGGTGATGATGTAGCGGTCCTCCAACGGGCGAGTCATGGTGATCCCGAGCGCGCCGAACCCCCGGGGGATGATCGTCACCCGGTGAACCGGGTCGATGTTGTCCAGCCGAAGTCCGACCAGGGCGTGGCCCATCTCGTGCGTGGCCACCCGGATCTTCTCCTTCTCGGACAGCACCCGGCTCTTGCGCTCCAGACCTGCCACCACCCGGTCGATGGCCTCCTCCAGCTCATCCATGGTCACCGAGTTCTTCTCGCGCCTGGCGGCCAGGAGCGCCGCTTCGTTGATGGCATTCGCCAGGTCCGCGCCGGTGAAGCCCGGGGTACGGGATGCGATCACCCGGAGATCCACCGCCGGGTCGAGGGCGACGCCGCGGGCGTGCACCTTCAGGATGGCCTCCCGGCCGCGTAGGTCGGGCCGGTCCACCACGACCTGCCGGTCGAATCGACCGGGACGGAGCAGCGCCGGGTCCAGCACGTCCGGACGGTTGGTGGCGGCCATGATGATCACGCCCTTGGACGTGTCGAACCCGTCCATCTCCACCAGGAGCTGGTTCAGAGTCTGCTCTCGCTCGTCGTGGGACCCCAGCGACCCTCCCAGCGCGCCGGCCCGTGACTTCCCGATCGTGTCCAGCTCGTCGAGGAACACCAGGCACGGAGCCTTCTCCTTCGCCTGGTTGAACAGCTCCCGGACCCGAGCCGCCCCCAGGCCCACGAACATCTCCACGAACTCCGAGCCCGACATGAAGAAGAACGGGACCTGGGCCTCGCCGGCCACGGCCCGGGCCAGCAGCGTCTTCCCGCATCCGGGAGGACCGAGGAGCAACACGCCCTTGGGGATGCGGCCTCCGAGCTGCTGATACTTCTTGGGGTTCCGCAGGAACTCGACGATCTCCTTGAGCTCCTCCACCGGCTCGTCGAGGCCCGCCACGTCGCCGAAGGTGGTCTTCATGTCCTTGCGGTCGTAGATCTTCACGCCCTTGCGACCGAGGTTGAGCGCTCCTGCGGCGCCTCCTCCGGCCATCCGCCGAAGCACGAAGAACCACAGGATCCCCAGGATCAGGATGAGGGGCAGGATGTTGAACAGGAGGCTGGCGAAGGCGCTCGGCTGCTGTCCCGTGTTCTTGATCCCTTGCTCGGACAACTCGTCCACCAAGGTCGTGGGGTCGTAGTTGGGCGGAAGGGTGGCGTGCAGCAGCGTGCCGTCCTTCAGCTTCCAGCTCAGGGAATCCGCGGCGATGGTGACCTCCGCGATGCGGTCGCCTCGAAGCTGGGTGAAGAACGTGTTGAGCGACACCGTGTCCGGTTGCGGCTCGAAGCTCCGCATCACGAGCCACAACAGGAACCCGCCGATGAGGACGTACATGAGCATCGACCGCCAGCGGTTTCGATTGTCGCCGCTGGGGCCGCCCCCGGTGTCGAAGCCGGGGAAGCGGCTTCGATCTTTTCGATTTCCGGAATCGTTCGGCATCTCGTTCCTTCGCGTCGGCCGTGGCCCGGCGTTCCCGTACATCTTCCCACCCCCGGTCGCAAACGCCGACGATCGCCGGCGGGGGCGAGGGGAGGGGCGAGTAGGATGGGGGCGCCATGAAGTCGGAGTCGCTTCCCGAGCAGGACCTCGAGTCCCGGTTCGAAGCCGAGGCGCTTCCGCTCCTCCCGGGGCTGTACTCCGCCGCGTACCGGCTGACCAGGAATCCGTCCGACGCGGAGGACTTGGTGCAGGAGACGTTCCTTCGTGCCTACCGCGGATTCCACCAGTTCGAACAGGGGACCAACCTGAAGGCGTGGCTGTACCGGATCCTCATGAACACGTTCATCAACGAGTACCGGAAGCGGCAGCGACAGCCGCAGACCATCTCCGACGACGAAGTACCCGACTGGTACCTGTACTCGAAGATGGCGGAGTCCGGCGCCGAGCCGTCCGCGGAGACGTCGGTCATCGAGTCGCTACCGGATGAGGAGGTGCAGGAGGCGCTGTCGTCGCTGCCGGAGCAGTTTCGGATGGCGGTCCTGCTCGCGGACGTGGAGGGATTCAGCTACCGGGAGATCGCCGACATCATGGGCGTTCCCATCGGCACGGTGATGTCCCGGCTTCACCGGGGAAGAAAGGCCCTGGAGAAGCGGTTGTGGGATGTAGTCCGCTCGAGAGGCCTGGTGAGAGACACCCCACCATGAACGAGATCACCGACTGCGACGAAGTGCTGCAGGACATCCAGCTGTACATCGACGGGGAGGTCACGCCGGAGCGGGCCCAGCGGCTGGCGGCGCACTTCGAGGGATGTCCGCCGTGTCTGCACCGCGCCGAGTTCCAGGCGAAGCTGAAGGACGTCGTCCGTTCGAAGTGCCGGCTGGAGGCGCCCGATCACCTGGTCCTCAAGATCCGCCGGATCATACGGTCGCGTTCGGCCCCCTGACATTCGTCGGCCCCCGGTCGCCGGCTTCCCTAACCGCCATCCCGCGGCCGGCTCTGTCGGCAAGTAGGCTTCGGGCCATGGCCGACGCCCCCGTGCTCTACGAATCGAAGGACCCTGCCGCCTGGCTGATCATCAACCGGCCGGACCGCCGAAACGCGCTCTCGGACGAGGTGATCGAAGCCCTGATCGAAGGCCTGGACCGGGCCGCGTCGGACGCCGCCGCACGAGTGGTCGTCCTGACGGGGGCCGGCGACCGGGCCTTCTGCGCCGGGGGGGATCTGACCTCCACCATGGCCCCTCAGCAGGGGCGGGTCGCCCAGCACGACCGGCGGGGCCGGATCGCCGACCTCCTCACCGGGATCGGCCGGCATCCGAAGCCGGTGGTTGCTCGGGTGAACGGCGTGGCGCTGGCCGGCGGATTCGGCCTGATGATGGCGTGCGACCTGGTGGTGGCGGCCGACGACGCGGAGTTCGGCACGCCCGAGATCAACCTCGGATTGTGGCCCTTCATGATCAGTGCGGTCATCAAACGGAATGTCCCGCGGAAGATCGCGCTGGAGATGATGATGACGGGTCGCCGCTACACCGCCGCCGAGGCCGAGCGATGGGGCATGGTCAATCGCGTGGCGCCCAGGATCGAACTCGACCGCGCGGTCGGCGATCTCGTGAGCGAGCTGGCGGCGAAGAGCTCGCTCGTCCTTCGCCTCGGGAAGGACTCGTTCGGTCGCGTCGACGACATGGGCTTCGATGCGGCTCTGCGGTATTTGAACGCCATGCTCACCGTCGACCTCGAGAGCGAGGATGTGGCGGAAGGAGTCGGCGCGTTCCTGGAGAAGCGGGCCCCGGAATGGAAGGACCGGTGAGGGCTATCCGGCCCGACAGCCGGTGACGGATCGGGTCGTGAAGCACGTCACGGGACCCATCGCGTCGGGAATGCTGCTTCCCCACAGGACCCGGCCTTCATAGCGTGCCACCTCGGGCCCGTGCTCGAAACCGAAGTGCACGACGCACCGGCCGTTCGTGCACGGGGCGAATCCGTCACCTTCGAGGCCCACGCTGAACCTCGACGTCGTGCGCGACCCGGATGCCGCGAACGCGATCGTCTCGGGCGCCGAGCACAGCTGGATGGCGAAGACGAACGTGAAGTCGTTCTGATCGTAACGGTACGTGTGGAACATCCGCGGCTCACAGGGCGCGGCGTTCGCGACCGAGGGTCCTCCCGCGACGAACAGCGAAGACAGGACGGCGACGATGATCAAAATGCGCAGCGATCTCACGGGCTCCCCCCGATCCCCCGACGGACGGCCACGCTACCACCGCGACGATGGCGCCGGAAGGCCCGGTCGAAAAATGAATCCGCGGCCGATAGAGTCGGCGGTAGCGGGCCCGGGCAGGCATCGGGGACGGCCCCGGCGAAGGGCCCCGAAGGAGGAGCCATGGCCGATCGCGCCGAGCCCACCGCCCCTGCTGGCGAACCCGACGCACCCGCTCCACCCGAACGACGGGCGACGTACGTCTACGAGGGCCCGGACCTCCGCGGGCACGCCGAGCAGCTTCGGCAGAAGCGCGCCCACTTCGAGGCGATGGGTGGGCCGGAGCGGATCGAGCGCCAGCACGCCCAGGGCAAGCTGACCGTTCGCGAACGGCTCGACCACCTGTTCGATCCCCGGTCGTTCACGGAGCTCTCGCTCCTGGGCCACCATCAGTCGAGCGCACCTACCATGCAGGGGAAGTTCACGCCGGCGGATGGTTGCGTGACGGGGATCGGCAGGATCGACGGTCGCCGGGTGGCAACGATCGCCTACGACTTCACCGTGATGGCCGGGTCGTTGGGGATGGTCGGAGAGCTAAAGGCGACCCGAATGCGGGAGCTGGCCCTGCGCGAACGCATCCCGGTCGTGTGGCTGATCGACTCGGCCGGCGCCCGGATCCAGGAGGCGGCCGGCTCGATGTTCGCGCGGACCGGCGACCTATTTCGCGAGCAGGTCCACATGAGCGGCGTCGTCCCGCAGGTCGCCGCGATGATGGGTCCGGGCGCGGCGGGGACGGCATACATCCCCGGCCTTGCCGACTTCGTCCCGATGGTCAAGGGCGTTTCGCACATGGCGTTGGGGGGGCCACCCCTCGTCAAGGCCGCGGTAGGGGAGGACGTCACGGCGGAGGAGATGGGCGGCTCGCAGGTCCACACGAAGGTGAGCGGAGTTGCGGACCTGGAGGTCGCCTCGGACCAGGAGTGCTTGGAGGTCGTCAGGAAGTACCTGGGGTTCTTCCCGTCGTCGAACCTGGACACGCCGCCCGTCGTGGACTCCTCCGACCGGCCCGACCGGCGGTGCGAGGAGCTCTACGACATGGTGCCGGCCAATCCCCGACAGGCGTACGACATGCGAAAGGTCGTGGCCGCCCTGGTCGACGACGGCGACTTCTTTCCGATCAAGCCGGAGTGGGCCAAGAACCTGGTGACCGGGTTCGGGCGATTCGGCGGCCGCCCCGCGGGGATCGTGGCGAACCAGCCGATGTTCCTGGGCGGGGCGCTGGACGTGAACGCCGCCGACAAGGCTGCCCGATTCGTCTGGCTGTGCGACGCGTTCCACATTCCCCTGGTCTTCCTCATGGACTGCCCGGGCTTCCTGGTCGGCTCGGCCGTGGAGAAGCAGGGCATCATTCGCCACGGGGCGAAGATGCTCTTCGCCGTGGCCGAGGCAACGGTTCCGAAGGTCACGGTGGTCCTGCGGAAGGGCTACGGCGCGGGCTATTACGTGATGAACGGGAGGGCCTACGAGCCGGACCTCATCGTTGGGTGGCCGTCTGCGGAGATCTCGGTGATGGGGCCGGAGGGCGCGGTGAACATCATTTTCCGAAAGCAGATCGAAGCGGCGGGGGATCCCGAAGCGCAGGACGCCATGCGCAACCAGCTGGTGAGCACCGTTCGGGAGCAGATCAGCGCGTACATCGCCGCGGGGTGGTCCTTTCTGGACGACCTGATCGATCCGGCCGACACGCGTTCGACCATCGTCCGCGGCCTGGAACTCGCCGAGACGAAGCACGTAGAGCGGCCGTGGCGAAAGCACGGCGTGCTTCCCGTATGACCTTCCCGCCCGACCAGCAGGTCCTGGGGATCTTCCGCCGGGGCGCGGAGCGGTTCACCCGCCTGGTGTCGGCGGTAGGGGAGCGTCAGTGGGATCTCGAGACACCGTGCGAGGACTGGAATGTCCGAGAGCTGGTGAACCACATCGTGCGGGAGCTGTTGTGGGTTCCGCCGCTGTTCGACGGCAAGACCATCGGGTACGTCGGCGACGCGTTCGACGGCGACAACCTGAGCCCCGATCCGCGGCGAGCCCAGGCCGGCGCGGCCGACGCCGCTGTCGCCGCCGTGGAAGAGCCGGGCGCGCTGGACCGCACCGTTCACCTCTCCTATGGCGACGTGCCGGGACGTCACTACGCCTTCGAGCTCTCCAACGACCTGTGGATCCACGGGTGGGACCTGGCCCGGGCCGTGGGGGCGGACGAGGCGATCGACGACGACGTCGCCGAGATGCTGTATCAGTTCTACGTGCCGCTGGAGCCCGGCCTCAAGGCCAGCGGCCTGTTCGGTCAGACGGTCGATCCCCCGCCGGACTCGGATCTCCAGACGAAGCTGCTGGCGGTGATGGGTCGCCGTTCGTGGTGACGTCGGTCCTGAACGACGCCTCGCCGCCGGCGATCCTGGAGGCGCTCGACCAGCACGAACGAGAGGTCTCCGCGACCTATGCCCGGCTGCGCGGCGGGATCGTGGAGGACGGCCCGGAGGTGCTGCTGTACGCGACCGGGCTCCCCGCCCAATGGGCCAACGGCGCGAAACGCCCCCGCCTGGACCGAGCGTCGGCGGACGCGGCGATCGAACGTTCGAGACGGATGCTCGACGAGGCGGGGGTTCCCGGGACGTGGGTGGTCGGGCCGCTGGCCACCCCGGCCGACATCGGCGAGCGACTGGGGCGGGCGGGGTTCGAACGGCAATTCGATCTCCGCATGATGGCGGCGCCGATCGAGGCGCTGGAGCTCGATGGACCGGAGCCGCCCGCCCTCCGGATCCGCCGGGTCGACTCCGAGGAAGCGCACGTGGAGTGGCTGCGAGTGATGACGGACGGGTTCGGGATGCAGCCGGAGCACACCCGAACAGTCGATGAAACGGCCCGAGCGGTGGGGTTCGATGGCGACGCGCCGTGGGTGCGGTTCGTCGGGACCGTCGACGGGCCCGCCGTCGCCAGCGCGGGCCTGATGACGTTCGGAGGACTGGCCGGGATCTACAACGTGGCCACGGTTCCCGATGCCCGCCGCCGTGGGTACGGAGCGGCCATGACCAGGGCCGCGCTCCGGGCGGCGCGCGACCGCGGATACCGTGTCGCCATCCTGGGCGCGTCCGATCCGGGCCGCGGGATCTACGAACGAATGGGCTTCCGCGAGGTGGCGATGGTCCGACAGCTCGTCTACCGCCCACGGGGCGCATAAGCGGATTCGTGCCCAACCGGCGTGGCCTGTTTCGCCCGGAGTTGTGCTTCGTATCCTTAAGTCGATGCGGGGGAGGTGAGCGAGGCTGGCTACGGGAGCTCGGACCCGACGCAAGTCTGTCTCGAAGTCCGGTGATGGGCTACGCTGGGGTTCGAGGCCACGCTGTGGGCTGCCGCCGACAAGCTGCGCGGGCACATGGACGCCGCCGAGTACAAGCACGTCGTGCTCGGGCTGATCTTCCTGAAGTACATCTCCGATGCGTTCGAGGAGCTGCACCAGAAGCTCAGCGGCGATCCGCTGGCGGATCCGGAAGATCCGAACGAGTACGTC
>JBHELE010000016.1:0-3318 GCA_046263235.1 Actinomycetota bacterium | reverse complement strand
GGGAGCGAGGCCGCGGAGACGATCACCTCCTCGACGCCCAGCTCGGCGAAGCGGGACAGCCGCTTGATGCAATCCTCCGGCGTGCCGGTCAAGGTGTCCCGCGCGTAGGCCGCCACGGACGTCCGATCGAGCGCGCCGCCGGGCGTCCAGCGCCGCAGCGCCTCGAACCGGTGGGCCACATCGCGATCGTCCTGGCCGACCAGGGAGTACAGCCCCACCGAGCGGCGAACGGTGGCCGGATCCCGCCCCACGCGGTCACACACGCGCTCGAGGTACCGGATGCGTTCCGCGTAGTCGTCGGGCGACCACCGCCACACCGTGTTCCATCCATCGCCTCGTTCCGCCACCAGCCGAAGGAGCCGGGGGCCGCCCTTTCCCCCGACCCACACCGGCGGTCCGCCCGGCTGCGCCGGCCGGGGACGGTTGTACGCGCCCGACAGACGCACGAACTCACCGTCGAGATCGACCGGGCCCTCGTCGAACAGCGACCGAACGGCGCCAACGATCTCGTGGAGCTGCCGAAACCGATCCCCGGCGGATCCGAACGGGTACCCGAACGAGCGGTACTCCCGTTCGTACCACCCGGCGCCGAGCCCGAGATCGAACCGGCCGTCGCTCAACAGATCGATCGCCGTCGACATCTTCGCCACGATCCCCGGGTGACGAAAGCCCGCGCACGCGACGAGCGTCCCCAGACGCACGCGGCTCGTAACCACCGCCAGCGCGGCCAGCGCGGTGAACGGCTCCACCGACCCGTGGAGGCGTTCCGATCCTCCGTACCTCGACAGATCGAGATAGAAGTGGTCCGAGATCCAGATCGAATCGAATCCCAGAGACTCGGCGTGGAGGGCCGCATCCTTCATCCGCCCCCACGTGAGGGCACCCCCGTCGGCGAAGGAGAAGTCGTAGTGGGGAAGGGCCAGGCCGATCCGCATGGCGGTCCATGCTACGCGACGCCATGTATGTGACCTGGTGGCATTCGGGTACACATCCGGCAACATGGCTGCGACGAACCGAGCGATCCAGGCGGCGGGGAACGGGCGATCGAACATCTACCCGTTGCTCCGGCAGACGCCGCTCAGGAAGTTCGTCCCCGACGCACAGCTCCGCGACCTGGAGGAGTTCTGCGAGCGGCGATCGAAGGCGGCGGGGGCGACCATCTACCGGCAGGGCGACGACGCCGACCGGCTCTTCATGGTGGTCACCGGATCGGTGGAGCTCCGGGCCCGCCCCCCCGGCCGGCGGGTCTATCGAACGGTCGAGGTGGGGTCGGAGGGCTGCACGGTCGGCGACGAGTCCGTCGTGGGCGAGGACCGCTACCTCACGTCCGCCCGCGTCCAGCAGGACGCCGAGCTTCTCGTGATGCCGCGCGACGAGTTCGAACGCCTCATGTCGACGCGTCCCGAGATCGCCCTGGGGGTCCTTCGATGCGCCGGCAGCTGCCTGATACAGATGGTCCGGCGGTCCGCCATCCTCACCCAGGCACCGGCCGACGTCGCGCTGGAACTCCTCCTTCGCGAGCTGTCCTCGGCAGGCGACGATGGCCTCGTCCGCATCACGCACGCCCAGCTGGCGGGGCTGTTGCACCTGTCCCGGGAGACCGTCAGTCGCATGTTGGGACAGATGGCCGCGGACGGCACGGTGGCGCTGTCCCGCGGCGTGATCCGTCTCAACCACTGAGGCCAGGACCGGACCCGTCGGGGACCGGCCGAGAACCGGCGCCTGCTAGCATCCGCCCCGTTCCGCTGCCGGGGAGGTATCCGATGTTGCCGTGGTCCACCGACATGAATGGAAGGTTCGACGAGCACGTCTTCGACAGCGACGTTCTGAAGGGCAACCCGCTGGGTGATCCGCATCGACGACCGCTGTGGGTGTACGTGCCGCCGGGGTACGACGACGACCCCGACGTCCGCTACCCGTCCGTGTACATGATCCAGGGGCTGACCGGCCAGCTGGACATGTGGCGCAACCGATCTGCGTTTCGAAAGAGCTTCCCGGAGCTCGTCGACGAGCTGTTCGCGTCTGGCGAGGCTCCGCCGTGCATCGTGGTCTGGGTCGACTGCTGGACGTCGCTCGGCGGCAGCCAGTTCCTGGACTCCCCGGGAACCGGGCGCTATCACACGTACCTGTGCGACGAAGTGGTGCCGTGGGTCGACGCGAACTACCGGACGCTCGCGGAACGAGATCATCGCGGCATCGCGGGGAAGTCGAGCGGCGGCTACGGCGCCATGGTCACGCCGATGCTTCGGCCCGACCTGTGGGGAGGGCTGGCCACGCATGCCGGCGACGCCATGTTCGAGGCGTGCTACCTCCCGGAGTTCCGGGAGGACGCCCGGGCCCTCCGAGACCACTACGACGGGTCGTACGAGAAGTTCTGGTCGGACTTCCGGGCCCGTCCGCCCATGTCGAAGGACAGCGACGGCACGCTCATGAACAGCTGGTGCATGGCCGCGTGCTACTCGACCGACGAGGACGGGACCGTTCGGCTGCCGTTCGACACCGCGACCGCCGAGCTCATACCCGACGTCTGGGAACGATGGCTGGAGTGGGACCCGGTTCGAATGGTGCCGAAGCATGCCGAAGCGCTGAGATCGATGCGGGCGATCTACATCGACGCCGGCAAGCGCGATGAGTGGTACCTCGACCTCGGGGCGGAGGCGTTTCGACGAGCCCTGGAGGAGATCGGCGTGACGGACGTCTTCTTCGAGCTGTTCGACGCGACGCACATGGCCATCGAGTACCGGTATCCGAAGAGCCTGACGTACCTGGCCGAACGCCTGACGAAGTAGGCGGCGGTCAGGTCGTCAGCTCGACGGGGGTGACGTCGAGCGTCAGCGTTCGTCCCGCCCGAAGAACCCGAACCGCCAGCCGCTTCCCGATGGCCTCGCCGACCATGAGCCGCTGCAGGTCGTCCATCTTCTCGATGGGCGCGCCGTCGACGTCGAGGATCAGGTCCTCGGGCCTGAGGCCGGCGTTCGCGGCCGGACTGCCCGAGACGACCTGGACGATCTCGACGCCGGCGTGCCGGCCCTCGCTGTCAGCCACGCGCGGAGGGAGCGGGCGCGGCCCCCCGGCGATCCCGAGATACGCGCGGCGAAACCGCCCCTCGGTCATCAGGGCCGCCACGATCCGACGGGTGGTCGCGTTGATCGGAACGGCCAGCCCGAGGCCCTGGCCGATGCCGGGACCGACCACGGCGGTGTTCACCCCCACGACGTGCCCGTGGCTGTCGGCGAGCGCTCCGCCGGAGTTGCCCGGGTGCAGGGCGGCATCGGTCTGGATGACGTTCTCCACCAGGCGCATGGCCGACCCGGACCG
>JBHELE010000015.1:0-2735 GCA_046263235.1 Actinomycetota bacterium | reverse complement strand
CGCTGGTTCGGACCAGGACCTCAGCCGACACGCTCGAGCACCTCCCCAAGCGCCGCTTCGAGCGGCGGCATCGGCGGGACGTGCAGCGTCGGAAGCACCACGCTGGTCAGGGCGGAGTTCGCCGGCCGGGGCGCGGGGCGGCCGAGCCCGGCGGCCTTCTGCTCGACCACCTCGCCGGGCAGCCCGCCCAGCTCCTTCGCGGTCCGTAGGACGTCGAACCAGGTCGTGGGCTCGGGCCCCGCCAGGTGGACGATCCCGCGGTGCCCGCTCTCGATGAGCGCCAGGAGCCGCTCGGCCAGGTGGCGGACGTACGTCGGCGTCCCCGTCTGGTCGACGATCCCGCCGATCTCGCCTCCGGCGGCGAGCGCGCGGACGGCCTTCGACACGAAGTCGTTCTCGGTGCCGAACACCCAGGACGTCCGGACCACCAGGTGCTCGGGCGCGGAGGCGGCAGCGAGGCGCTCACCCCACAGCTTGCTCCGCCCGTAGACCGAGAGCGCGTTCGGGCGATCGCGCTCGTCGTACGGCGTCTCCTTCTCGCCGTCGAACACGTAGTCGGTCGAGAGGGCCACGAGGAGCGCTCCGGAGTCGCGGGCCGCGCGGGCCACGACCAGCGTCCCCAGCGCGTTCGCGACGTACGCGCCCTCCGGGTCTTCCTCGCACGCATCCACGGACGTCTTCGCCGCCAGGTGGAGGATCACGTCGGGCCGAAGCGGGGTCAGGTGCTGCGCGACCGCCTCCAGGTCCTCCACCGGGAGATCGTAGTGCGAGAACGCGGCGATCTCGTGCTCTGCAGAAGCCGCGTCCACGAACGCGGTTCCCAGGCCACCGCCGGCGCCGGTGACAGCGATCCTCATCGGCGCACCCACCGCTCGGGGTGGTCGCGGAACCACGCCACCGTGCGGGCCAGGCCGTCCTCGAAGGCGACCTCCGGCTTCCAGCCCAGCGCCGCCAGGCGGTCCCACACCATCGAGTAGCGGAAGTCGTGCCCTGGCCGGTCCTCGACGAACGTGACCAGGTCCTCCGGCGCGCCGGCTATCCGGCACACCATCTGGGCCAGGTCGACGTTCGCGATCTCGTGCCCCCCGCCGGCGTTGTAGACCTCGCCGGGGGCGCCCGCCTCGGCCACGGTCAGGACGGCACGGGCGAAGTCCTCGACGTAGAGCCACTCGCGGCGGTTGGAGCCGTCGCCGTACACCGGCAGCGGCGAGCCCTCCAGCGCGGCGACGGCGAACGTGGGGATGGCCTTCTCGGGGTGTTGCCGAGGGCCGTAGGCGTTCGGCCCGCGCATGATCCGTACATCGATCCCATAGGTCCGGTGGAACGACCGGCACAGGAGATCCGCGCCCGCCTTCGTGGCGGCGTACGGGTTGTTCGGCTGCAGCGGGCTCTCCTCGGTGAACGCGCCCTCCGGTGTTGAGCCGTAGACCTCGTCCGTGGAGACCTGGAGCATGGGGACGCCGTGCTTGAGGCACGCGTCGAGGAGCGTCTGCGTCCCCAGGACGTTCGTCACGGCGAACGGGCGGGCGTCGGCGATGCTCCGGTCGACGAACGACTCCGCGGCGAAGTTCACCACCAGGCCGCTCCGGGCCACGAGGGGTTCCACCGTCAGCGGATCGGCCACGTCGCCTTGGACGAACTCCACCCGCTCGCCGTCCCGGTGGTCGGCGAGGTTCTCGCGCGTCCCCGCGTAGGTGAGGGCGTCGAGCACGGTGACGCGTTCCGCGAGGCCTGCGGACAGGGCGACGTCGACGAAGTGGGAGCCGATGAAACCCGCGCCGCCCGTGACGAGGACGTCGGTCATCGCCCTCCCCCCGGGTGACGCTCGGTGGGCGGGGCGATCACTTGAAGACGATGTCCCAGCTGTACGGGATGTCGGGGGTGTCCCACGGGGCCCGGTACTCGTCGGGCGAGGCGTAGTTGTACGGGTCGGTCGGGATGTTGAGGACGATCGACTCTTCCTGGGAGATGCACTTCCACCCGTGGTACACGCCGGCCGGCACCCGGACCAGCTTCGGGTTGTGGTCGCCGATGAAGTACTCGGTCACGGTGCCCTTCGTCGGGGAGTCGTCGCGCGAGTCGTAGAGGACCAGCTTCACCATCCCCCGGACGCAGCAGAAGTTGTCCTCCTGGACCTTGTGCAGGTGCCAGGCCTTGACCACCCCCGGATAGGTGGTAGAGACGTACACCTGCCCGAACTTGTTGAACCCGTCGTCGTCGGCCCGGAGGATCTCCTGCAGGCGCCCCCGCTCGTCGGGGATCACCCGGAGGTCCTTGACCCACACGCCTTCGATCTCGTCCGCCATGGGAGCTCCTCGGGGACCTGCGGTGGTGGCGGTTCGGCAGTCTAGCAGGGGGAACGCTCAGCGACCCCCGGCCCGCCGCAGCACCTCCGCGGTGCGCCTCGCCGTGCGCTCCCAGGTGAACTCGGCGGCCCTGGCCGGGCCGGCGCGCCTCAGTCGCTGTCGCAGCTCATCGTCCTCGGCGACGCGTCGGATGCCATCGGCGATCGAGTCGACGTCGAGGGGATCGACGAAGACGGCCGCGTCGCCGGCCACCTCCGGCATAGCGGACACGTTCGAGGTGACCACCGGCGTGCCGCAGGCCAGCGCTTCGAGGACGGGCATCCCGAACCCCTCGTACCGCGAGGGGAACACCAAAGCGGTGGCCCCACCGAGGAGGCCGATCTTGTCTTCCTCGGAGACGTAGCCGGTCAGCGTGACGCGGTCCCGCAC
>JBHELE010000014.1:0-3163 GCA_046263235.1 Actinomycetota bacterium | reverse complement strand
TTCGGCGACCACGACGGTCGACCAATCGCGAACGAACCCGCCCGGTATCCTGTGCACGCATGTTGGGGTTCATCTCGTCCGAGAAGGTCGTCATCGGGGTGGTGGTCGGAATTCCGCTCATCGCCATGGCCCTCGTCGTGGTGGCGACACGTCCTCGGCTCCCTGGCCCCGTCGTCGCGGCGTCGATGGTGGTCGGGGCCGTCCTGGTCGCGGTGGCCCTGTGGGCGGTGTTTCGTCCCGGCGCGAACAACGTCGCCAGCGGAGCGAAGCTGGCGGGGCTGCCGGCCGATGTCCCGAACGCCACGCCGACCGCAGCGCTGACGTCGCAGCCCCCCGCGGCGACGGAGCCGCCCGCGCCGGCATGCTCGCCGTCCGGAACGACGGTCACGGTCATCGCGCAGGCGATCGCGTTCGACAAGGCCTGCCTGGCCGCCCCCGCCGACACGGCCTTTCGAGTGACGCTGGACAACGAGGACGCGGGCATCCCGCACAACGTCACGATCTACCGGGATGCGTCCGCCTCGGAGCGTCTCGGGGGGGCGGAGGGCGCCGGCGACTTCGTGACCGGCCCGGAGGAGGTCACGTACGACGTTCCCGCCCTGGCCGCCGGCTCGTACTTCTTTCGGTGCGATCTCCACCCCGCACAGATGACGGGGACGTTCGTCGTCGCCTGACCGCTCGTGGCCTCCAATTGCAGAAGACTGGACGAAAGGCCTAAGCCGGCGGTCGGCGATCTGTCCAGATTCGTACGTGTTCTCTTGACCTTGGGCGTAGTCAATTATTGCTACCCAGTGATACCGTCTTGGGGCCACGTACGACCACCCGCCTGATGCACAAGGAGGAATCCTGATGCGCCCTGCGCGCCCGATCCTGCTCGTCGCTGCCGTTGCCTCGCTCGCCCTCGTGGCGGGACTCGCCCAGGCCCCCGCCCCCGCGTCGAAGCCCGCCGCGGCGTCGGTGACGTGCCCGGAGGGGTACACGCTCCTCGCGGACGTGCTGGCTCGGGAAGCCCGCGCCACCGGCGAACGGGTACGGCCCGCCGAGGCCGCCCAGGCCAAGTCCCTGTGCATCAACGACAAGCACCCTGAGTCGCTCTCAGAGGTGCAGGCCATGAACGATCAGATGTCCAGCGTCCGTCTGGCGCCGACCGGGTCCGCCCCGGCAAACGCGTACCGCACCGCGTACGCGCAGGCCAAGCGCTTGCCGACCAAGCCGGGCCGGTGGGTCCACGTGGGCAAGGGCCCCCTGTACATGGACCCGACCACCGGCATCATCACGGCCGAGGGCCGTCCGACGGATCTCGACTACGTGGCCAAGACCGACCAGCTGTTCGCTTCGATCGCCTACGGCGGTGTGTGGCGCTCCGATGACCACGCCAAGACGTGGCGTCCGATCGGCGAGTCCCTTCCCACCCAGGTCATCGGCTCGGTCAAGTACACCTCGGCCGGCGGCGGCACCCTCGTGGCGCTGACGGGTGACGGGTCCTTCGGCGCCGACAGCCTGGAGGGAATGGGCGCCTACTGGAGCAACAACGGTGGCCGGACGTGGCACCACTCGAAGGGCATTCCGGACGGCCTGTACGGGTTCAAGGTCGCGGTGGACCATTCGAACCCGAAGGTCGTCTACGCGGCGACGGGTGCGGGGCTGTTCCGCTCCACCGACGCCGGCCGGACGTTCAAGAACGTGATGCTTCCGAGCGGCCCCTGTGCCGGCAAGTCGCAGGAGGTCCACCCCTGCACGTTCGCCAACATGGTGACGGACGTGGTCGTGCAGGAGCCCGGCGGGACCAGCGGGGCCAAGGGTGGCCGGGTCGTGGCGGCCATCGGCTGGCGAAACGGTGCCCGGGAGAACCCGGACGGGACGATCCAGGCCCCGGCGAACGGGCTGTACGCGTCGGCCACCGGCGCTCCGGGGACGTTCGAGAAGCTTCCCCAGGTCGGGTTCGCCGCACAGCTGGACATCGGGCGGGTCGAGCTCGGTGCGACCATCGGGCCGCAGCAGGACCACAACTTCCTGTACGCCGTCGTCCAGAGCGCGCTGTACCGGAACACCAACGAGACGGCGCCCTCCATCGACGCTCCGGAGACCGGCGCGCCGGTCGACACGAGGATCCCGACGGTCTTCAACGGGATCTACGCCTCACCGGACTTCGGCCAGACCTGGACGCTGCTGGCCAGCGGCGCGGAGCTGCAGGAGCCGTCAACCGGGTCCGCGCAGACCCTCGTCATCGGTCTTGCGCTCGACAGGTACGGGCCCGGCATCCAGGCCTGGTACAACCTGTTCGTCGCTCCCGACCCGACCAGGGCGGATCCGGTGCTCGGAGCGCCGACCCGGGTCGCGTTCGGCCTGGAAGAGGTATGGCAGAACGAGCTCACCATGGTTCCACAGATCGGCCACCAGAAGATGAGGGTGATCGGTCGCTACTACGCCGGCACGAGCTGCCTGTTCCTCGGCTTGCAGCCGTGCCCGACCGACCGCGAGGACATCCTCGAGGCGAACACCACCGTGCACCCCGACCAGCACACAGCGGTGTGGATTCCCGAGAAGGACGGCGGGGTCACCCTCGTGGTCGGCGACGACGGCGGCATTTACACCCAGCGCGTGGGGCCCGGCGAGGAGCTCGACAACACGAAGTGGGGTAACGGCTCCAACACCGGATTCAACACGCTGCTCCCGTACGCCTCCTCGATGGCCAACGATGGGACCATCTGGTCGGGCCTGCAGGACAACGGGACGATCCGCATCAACCCGAAGACCGGCAAACAGGAGGAGAGGCTGGGCGGGGACGGGTTCTTCACCGCCGTCCATCCGCGGAACCCGAACATCGCCTATGGCGAATACACGTTCGCGGCGATGTCGTCCACGACCGACGGCGGTGAGACGTGGAGCGACATGACGCCGCCGATCACCGACACGCAGTTCAGCAACCCGTTCGTCATGGACCCGAGAAACCCGGACCACCTGCTCACCGCGGGGCGGCAGGTCGTCGAGACGGTCGCCGGGCCCGGGACCGGCACCGAAGGGTGGGTGAAGGTGTTCGACCTGGGGACGCGGAACCACCCGGGGTCGGCCACCGCCGAGGCCGACCCGCAGGCCGATCCGGCCAACGCCGTGTCGGCGGTTGCGCTTCACGGCGCGGCCGCCTACGTCGGGTTCTGCGGCC
>JBHELE010000013.1:0-3517 GCA_046263235.1 Actinomycetota bacterium | reverse complement strand
CCCCGGCGCGGGCCCGAAGCCTGACGGAATGCCCAGCCGCGACCGCGCAGGACCTCCCCATCTCGACGTGGTGGAACCACGAGTCGATGAACAGGACATCGATCGCCCCGTCACCGACCACCTGATAGGCGAGGTGCACGTCGCCGTTGCGGGCGAACCTCGTCTCGGGTGCCTGGCCCATTGCCGGATCATCGTACGAAGCCGCCAGGCTTCGTCCGAACCCCGAGCCGGCGTAAGCTCTGCCCCGTGTGGTGGCCGCGGTTCGAGTGGCCCGTACGCCCTGGAGCATGATGTCCGACCATTCCGACGGATCCGACGGCGGGCCGCCTCGACCCGATCTCGCCCCGACCGGCGAGGGACTTCCTTCCGCGCCGCTCTCGGGTGGGACGCCGGCCGGATCGGGACCGACCTACCCACCGAAGACGGACGGGTTCGCCATCGCGGCGCTCGTCTTGGGGATTCTCGGCGGCATCTTGGGCCTGGTCTTCGGGCTCATCGCCCTCCGCCGGATCCGCCGCCGAGGCACGGGAGGGCGCGGCCTGGCCATCGCGGGAATCGTGCTGAGCTCCATCTGGATCGTGCTCATCGGGCTGGGCGTAATCGTGGCCATCTTCGGTTCGGCGGAGCGCTCCCCCACCGGTGAAGTCGTCGCTGCGGGCGACGTGACGTTCGACGACCTTCGAGTGGGCGATTGCCTGACCGACCTGCCGTCGGGCACGTCACTCACCGTTCCGGTCGGCCCGTGTTCGGACCCTCATGACGGCGAGGTGTACGACGTGACGGCGCTCCGGGCAGGCCCGTGGCCGGGGGACGACGAGGTCGTGAGGTTGTCCGAAGGCGCCTGTCAGAAGGCCCTTCCGGCCTACGTCTCGGCCGATCCCGGATCGACCGGGTACGACATCTTCTACTTCCATCCCCTGGAGGAGTCGTGGTCGGCGGACCGGAACGTCATCTGCATCGCGACGGATCCTTCTGGATCGCCGTTGGTCGGTTCCATCCGAGGACGCGGCCCGCTGCAGTCCTAGGCGTCACCGGTCAGCCCCGTCGCGAGGACTGTCGGTGCGCTACGTCATGGTCGGGCGGCGGCCGAATCCACCAGGCCCGACTCGAGGTACACGTTCGAGTACACGACGTCTCCAGGGTCTCCGACGCCGCAGTAGGTCGTCCCCGGGTAGGTGTCCGGTCCAATGTCGAGTCCCATCGCCTCCGGATCCACCATCACGTGGCGTTCTCCGAGGAGCTCGGCCGTCTCGGGATCGAAGGCGTACTCCTGCCGAAACCCCTGAGGCATGGGATACGCGACGGCGACTCCGACGCGACCGAGCTCGTCCTCGTACGTTCCGATGAACTCCACCTCGGGGAGATTGGCGGCGACCTCGTACAGCGCGGCGCGAACAGCGGGAGGAGCCCACGTCTCGCGGAGGAGGTCGCCCACGATGACGAAGGTCTCCCAATCGCCCTCCGGACCGCCTACGAGCTCACGCTTCTCGATCAGGGCCAGCAGCTCGTGGCGATCTCTCGGGAGGTTCGAGACATCGACGAATGACAGCCCGCCGGGTTCGAACCTCTCATCGCCGGTCTCGTCCGACAGCAGCTCCGGCGAGCCAGCGTCGATCCACGATTGCCGGTCGCGGTCGGAGGCGAACGTCACCGTGTCGTGGGTGGTGACGAGGCGACCGCTACCGTCGGGTCCGATCCACGCCTCGCGACCCGACCGCACGGCGAACATCACGTTCGACTCACCGTTCCCGACCACGTACACACACTGCTGCCGGTCCCTGCTCTTCGTGTACACGAATTGACCGGGCTCGGGACCTGGCTGCGGCGACCGGGCCCCGGCCACGGAGGCGAGCCGGCGAAGGACTCGGCCTGCCTCCGCCGACCCCGCGCCTCCCGGGCTCCCGTCCGGAAGGATCACCGGCACCGCGATCGCCAAAGCCACTGCCGCGGCCCCGACCGCCGCTGCGACCCGCCACCTCCGTCGCCGCGTCGTCACGCGCGACGGTGCATCGACGTCCGTTGCCCGAGAGAGCTCCTCCAGCAAATGTTGCTTTCGTTCAGCCAGCCGGCCCGGAGGCAGATCGCGCTCAGGGGGCCGACGAAGCGTGGTCGTCATGGTCGCTCCTTCTCTCCCTCGTTGAGGGCCGTCCCGGCCAGGGCTGGTTCGTCATCCAGGTAGTGGCCGTCCGAGGCGGCGAGTTCCCGAAGCCGATCACGGGCGCGATGGAGACGCGACCGTACGGTGCCGACCGGTAGGCTCAGGGCTGCCGCGATCTCTTCGTACGACAATCCACTCCACGAGCACAGGAGCACCTCCTGACTCGGCAGTGGAAGTCTTTGGACGATCCTCAGCAGCCGTCTCATCTGGCGCTCATCGTCCATGCGCTCCGCGACGGCCTGAGCGAAGTCGGGAGTCTCCAGGGGCGGAGGTATCCGTTCGAGGGCCGTCCTGAATCGGCGCAGGGCGCGAATGTGGTCGCGAAGGACGTTGACGGCGATACCCATGAGCCACGCGCGGACCGAGTCGCCGCGCAGCGGTTCCAGGCGATGACGCCAGGCCTGGAGGAACACTACGGAGGTCAGGTCCTCCGCGACGGCCCAGTCCGCCACGCGGCGAAAGCAAAAGTTGTAGACGGCTTTCGCGTGCCGTTCGAAGAGAACGCCGAATGCCTCTCGGTCTCCGTTTCGGACGAGGATCCACAGAGCCCGGTCAGCCGGATCGAACACGTCCTCATAGTGGCCGATCACGTCTGGCGGGTTCCCTGGCTGCAGACATCCGGAGTACCGGGGACCTGCTGATCCCGTGGACACCCTCTTCGATCAGGTCTTCGGGAGGAACGGACGCGGTGGGTAGTCGTGGCGGGGCGCCTTTCCCCCGAGGGTGCCCTTGAGCAGCGGCAGGACGATCTCGCTCGCGCCGTCGACGATGACGTGTGGGGCGTACGGGAGGGAGAACCGGTCGATGAGGTCGCCCCAGCTCACGACCACCGCCAGCCGGTGTCCGGCCGCAATCCTCTCGGCGAGATGGGTGAGGTCGATCCGCACCCGCGTGGGCGTCCCCACCGGGAAGGGCTCTGCCGAATAGTTTCCGTGGATGAACCGGAGGTCCGCCGTCCCGACCGACAGCGGGCGGGCCGATCCGCTCGAGGGCGGAAGGGGCCCGCACTCCGCGTCCGGCGAGACGTCCACGAGTTGGACGGACACCTGGCCGCCGGGCTGGTCTGTGGTCAGCTTGAGATACGCGAACGGGTTGCCCGCGATGACAGCTGGCTTGCGAAGGGGCTTGGTGAAGAACACCCGGCCGGCAGCGATCTCTCCGGGCAAGTTCCTCTCGGCGCACGCGGCTCGAAACATCTCGCTGTACCCATTCGTGCTGGGCTCGCCCTCGGTGAGGACGCCCCGGCCGATCGATCGCGGAGTGGAGCGAAAGCTCTCATCCGCAGTCGAGGCGGTAGTCGAGAGGGAGGTCTTCGCGAGGTAAAGAACCTCGCTGCGCGCTTCCCGCGGCGGCCACGAG
>JBHELE010000012.1:0-4004 GCA_046263235.1 Actinomycetota bacterium | reverse complement strand
CGAAATTCGGGATGACCTCGATCCCCGTGGGGAGTCGGAAGACGGCGGTCGCCAGGCTCGCGTGGTTCCGCGACACCGTGGTCAAGGCGTCCGCCGCCGAGAGCGCCGAGGCCAACCAGCGGGCCCACCGCGGGCGCCGTCGGTACGTTGTGACGTCGGTGCCGTGGAGCGTCCCGACGACCGCCGGGGCATCCGAACCAAGGGTTCGGACGACGGTCGCCACGACGCCCGCGAACGGGATGGCGTAGTGGAAGTGCACGACGTCGAGACGCTCCCGCCGGGCCACGTCGAACAGCGTCTGCCCGAACGCCCGGAGGTCCGCCGTCGGCCAGGCGGTGTCCAGGCGAGCGGACGGTGGCGCCCCCGGCGCGGCATCGACGACATGCAGCCGAACCCCCTCATCGAACCGAACCCGACCGAGCGGTGCACGGCGGGAGAACACGTGGACCTGATGGCCACGAGCGCCCAACGACTCCGCCAGGTCGACGGCGACGCGGACGCTTCCGCCGAAGCCCGCGTGGCAGATCAGTCCGATCCTGATGGTGATCCCGCCCCTTCGGTCGAGGCCAGCCTGGTGGCCAGCAGCTTGATCACGTCCTCGGCCAGGTCCGGATGCTCCCGGAGCTGCGCGCGGAAATGGCGACCGCGCATCGCCAGCGTCCGGACCACACCGATCGCCCGCATCGACGCCGAACGGGGAACGTCGGCCAGCGCCGCCAGCTCACCGACGGCCTCGCCCCGGCCAGCCACGAATCGCCTCGAGCCCTCCGGACCCTCCTTGAGGATCTCGACCTCGCCGTCGACCACCACGAACAGCTCGTCGCCGGACTCCCCTTGGCGCGCCAGGTACGCGCCGGGATCGAACCGGCGTTCCGACATCAGCCGGACGGCATCGTGCAGCTGGC
Source organism: Actinomycetota bacterium (assembly GCA_046263235.1). Lineage (GTDB taxonomy): Bacteria > Actinomycetota > UBA4738 > UBA4738 > UBA4738 > JBHELE01. The sequence goes on along the minus strand of JBHELE010000012.1, from coordinate 3,099 downwards.
GGTCGGTCATGAACGCGAAGAGCTCGAGCCCTCGAGCCAACGCCATTCGTTCGAGGATCTTCGCCTCCGGGATCGCCAGCAGGTTCGCGAACAGCCGAAGGGCCCCCTGAACTCCCGCCGGGATCTGCCGGAAGAAGGAGTACGCGGCGTACACGAACGTCCCGCGCCCGTACGGAGCGACGAGCAGGCCGCCCGCCTTCGGCTCCTCCCCCGGATCGTGCGAGGCCAGCACCGGGACGTACGCCGGGTCCCATTGGCCCCAAAAGTACAGGCCGCGGTCCAGGACCCACCCGTCGAAGTCGGCGGCGGTGATCTCGTTCGGCATGTGCAGCAACGACACGTCGGGGTGAAGGACGTCAACCGGGGCGTCGGCGAGGGTGACCCGGTCGTGCGGTTGCCGGTACGACATCGGATACGGCGCCAACCCGTCGGCCTGGTAGCCGTACCCCTGGAACTGGACGATCAGCGTCCCCCCGGCGTCGACGTAGTCGAGCAGGCGCCCGGCGTTCGCCCGGACGTCGTCGCGGAGCACGTACGCGTGCGGGCCGACCACGATGGCATCGAACCTCGACAGGTCGGCGTACCTGACCTCCTGCTCGTCCAGCGTGGTCACGTCCAGGCCGAACCCGGACAGCGCCGGCAGGACGTGTTCGTCGGCGCCGTGGATGTAGCCGTATCGAAGCGTTCGGACAAACTGCACGTCCAAAACGTGGACCGCCACCGTCGCCGGGGAGATCAGGAACACCTCGTCGACGAAGTTCGTTTCATCCGCCTGACGGGGAATCCCCGGAGCGCCTCGCCGGACCGGCCGGACCACCTCTCCCTCGCGGCGATCTCCCGAGGTGATCTCGTAGCGCAGCTCGTGCACGCCGGCGTTCTCACCCGCCGGGACCTGCACGCCGAACCGCACGCTATGCGTTTCGCCACGCCCCGGAAGGACCAGCTCGACCGAAGGAGGTTCGACCGTCCAGCCTGGCGGGGCGGCCACCTCCAGCGTTCCCTTCGCTCCCTCTTCATGGACGCTCCGCGCCGCCACCTGGAGTTCGATGCGTTGCGTCCCCACTCCGGCGCCGAGCAGGTGGGAGGACTGACGCGGTTCGAGGGCCATGGCCGGCAGCACGGCAGGGACGAGCTCGCGGAACCCACCGGAGAACACCTCGCGATGCAGGCCGTCGGCGCGAAGGACGAGCTCACGCTTCTGTTCTCCCACCGAAACGATGCACGACGCCGTGACCGGTGGGGGATCGAACGCCAGCCCGACCGGGCGGTCATCGGGCCAGGCGTACCGGTACTGCCCGCGTGGGTCCCGGAGCCAGTACGGGGAGGTGAGCTCCCCCTCGGAGGGAATCGACAGCCGGAACCGTCGGATCCCCTCGGCCGGATGGGGCGGCTCCTCGGTGATGCCCCATCCCGGGGGCGCGAGGATGTCGGCGCGTTCGACCGTGGCCCCGGACGATCCCTTATCCCAGAGCCGCACCGTGGCCACGAGCTCGCCCCCGGGCGCCGCCCGGGCCGGCTCGGTGTCGCATTCCAACCTGAGCCCAAGGCACCGCGCGGCGACCGTTTCGGGCTCGCGAAGCTTCTCCTCCGCGCGCATGGCCAGCGCCCGGCCATGGCCGTCACCGACGTCAGCCGACAGGACTTCAACCGCTCGTCGGAGTCCGGCGGCGCCCTCGAGGACGTGACGACCGGCCTGTTCCAGCGCGTCCGGCCGAAAGACCTCGACAGCCAGGTCGGCATGCGCCTGAGCCTCGGCCAGCGCCGATCGCACCGCGCCGGACGCGAGTCCGGTCCCGTCGGCCAGTCCGGCCAGCGTCGGGTCGATGCCGTCGAAGAACCCGGCTTCGGGATCCTTCGTGTCGACCGCCGACCGCACGCGCCGGTACGAGTACACGAAGTCGGCCGGGGACGGAACGAACGCCATCCCTTGGGTTCGATGGCGGTTAAACGCCAGGCATCCCATCTCCTGGTACGTCAGCCCGGTCACGGGATCGAGCGCGCCGGTGGACAGCACGACGACGCCCTCACCGGGCGGCGCCGGGGTCGAGCGGAACGCGCCATCCTCGCCCGGCTGCCAATCCGGCGCCACCGACACGTACAGCTTCTTGGGCTGCCAGGGCGTGACGCCGCTCGTGTTTAGCTCCGGAAACTGGCCCGGATCGCCGGCCGCGTCGAACGCCTCCGTCACGGCGAGCCCGATGGCCTGATGGTGTCCGTGCCCGTCCTCCGGCTCGCCACGCCACCGGCTCACCACGACGTCGGGTCTCACGTCGCGGATGGCCCGGACGATCTCCTTCACCACGTCCTCGCGACCCCACGCCGCCAGCGCCGCCTCGCCGCTCTTGCTGAACCCGTAGTCGTAGAAGGGCCCGTACCGGACCTCTCCCCCGTCCACCTCCCGGGCCTCGAGGCTCTCCCACGTCCGGACGACGCCCAGCGCCTCCGCCCGCTCCGGGCCGTGACGGTTCTGTCCACCCTCGCCGCGGGTGGCCGACCAATACACCGTCCGAATGTCCAACCCGCGCGACAGGTAGGCAAGCATGCCGATGTCCTCGTCATCGGGATGCGCGCCCACGTGAAGGAGCGTCCCGGACATCCGCAACCGCCGCAGCGCGAAGAACAGGCCGGATGCGGTCCCGAGGACGTCGGGGGACATGACGAGCGGCAGCGTATGGCACCCGAAACCGGCGCGTCTACGGTTTGGACCACGACGAGCCGAACTTCGGCGCCGCCGAACGACTTCGTCATCACGTACATGTACGACGACCGATATCGCGAGCGCTGGTAAGCATGGCGATGCGGAGCGGTGACGCCAGATGAGACGACTGGTCGCGGCCTACATCACAGCAGCCATCTTCGGGGCTGTCCCTCTTATGTGTCGCTGGTGGGAGGCGATTCGGTCGACGACCCAGCCTGGGGATGGGCTGCCTTGGCGACTGTCGGCGGCGTGGTGACGGTTCCAGGGCGAGTCATGCGACCACGAGGCTTCGGGACATCCGTCAGCGTCGCAGCGACAGCGTACGCCTCATTCCTGGCCTCCCTCTGGGCCGTTCTCGTGTTCCGACTGACCTCGCTTTCGTTGGACGGCCTGTTGTGGGA
>JBHELE010000011.1:0-4390 GCA_046263235.1 Actinomycetota bacterium | reverse complement strand
TCGGTCGCCGCGAGCAGCGACCCACGGCCTCCGAGGTTCGCCGACGGACGGGTCGATATGACGGCGGCGTCGGCTACCGTGGCGAATGCCGTCGCGGTTTCCGCCGCGGGCTGATCCACCTGAGCCGATGACAGGCCGACTCCCAACGACAGCACGGCCATCAGCATCACACCGGTCGAGAAGGCGCCAGCAATTCGATTCGTCGGACGTCGGGTCATGGTGGCCTCGTTGACAGGGGGATTCGTGGGAGCTGTAGCGCCTCAATGGCTGCCGGACATACACAAAGAACTCCGGGCATGGACCCGGAACGGACGGACGAACCTCCCCTCGTCGCGGTCCTATCTATTGTTCTCCTGTAATCAGGGAGGTCAAGGGTTTGAGGCCCTTTTTCTTCGACAGCTCGAGGGTGCTGGACGGCTACAGAGGATCGGGGCCGGGGCAGCCGTACGTCGTGCATCCGGGTTTGATCGACGCCCAGGTCGACGACAACCAGGGCCTGTTGTTCATCTCTGTCTGCACCCGAGAGATGTAGCCGTTCGCTGCATCGGAATGCCAGTCGCCGGCGTACCACGTGCCGACACACCCCCATATGTCTCCTGCCGCGTAGGTCTTGGTTCCGCTCCCCTTCAGCCACCATTCCCAGCCCTCAAAGCAGCCGCGGAGGTGCGCGCTCAGGTAGTCGACGGCGAACGCTGTCGAGTTCCGATTGAACGGGAACGTCCCGTTCTGATTGTCGGGATAGGCACCCCACGCCGGATCCTGCCACGACATCACCCCGACGATGGAGAACGTCTTCGGACAAATTCCCGAGCCGAAGTCCGTCTGGTAGTCGTAGCCGTGTTTGGCCACCGAGTTGCAGTAGACGAGCGAGGCCTGGCTCGAGGCGGTGAACATGTCGCCGCACCCCCAGTTGATCACGCACCGGCCGGACGGATACGTCAGGTACTGGTACCAGGTCGACTCCCGAACGGCGATGGCCCGGACGAGGTCATCGGGCAGTCCCCACTTGCAGGCCGCCCACTGGAAGATCTCATCCGTGGTGCCCGTGAACTGTCCATCCACACGCGCCAGCAGCCACGTGTCCCAGCGTGAGTCGTACGCGCCCTCCCTGGCCCGCGGCCTCGCGGCAAAGGAGTCGCGGACGGCGCCGGGGTCGGGAACGATGTGGTTCCGTTTGGTGTTGTCGGGCCGGGGCTCCCAGGACGAGCGGTGGACGAGCGTGGTGCACGCCGTGCCCGAGGGCAGTGAGGACCACTGGCCGACCGGCACGAGACCGAAGTACCCGCCCGCCGGAGGCGGTGACGAACCGCCCGGATCGGACGCCACGGTCACGTCGACCGACGCCGTCCCCGAATTCCCGGAGGCGTCGACAGCCCGGGCGGTGAGGACGTGCCCTCCCCGAGTCAACGACGCCGTGTCCAGCGTGAACGTCCAGCTCAGCGTGCCGACGGCGGGCCGAAACGAACCGCCGTCGACCGCGACCTCGACCGTCTTCACGAGCACGTTGTCGCTCGAGACTCCCGACACGACGACGGAGCCGGCGAGGGTGGCGCCGGAAAGCGGGGCAAGGATCGTCACGGATGGCGCGATCGTGTCGCAGCGGCGGATCGGACGGCAGGGTTTCGCCAGGGACGCCACGGCGGCGTCCGTTCGCATGGACGGTCCCGACGTCTCGGACGCCACGGCGTGCCCGGTAACGGTGATCGACAGTTGCGTCGCCAGGGCCAGCGCGACGATCCACGCCCAGCGCTTGGCCCGGGCTCGCCGCGGACGTGCGCAAGGAAGGGATGGTCGCAAGCTGTGCTCCTGAGGAGGTCCGGGGCCTGCCGCCGATCGGGCGACACGCCTCTGTCTCTTGTTGATTCGGCACGGTCGGTGGACCGCTTGAGGGATTTCGCGGTGTTTGGTGTCGGCCGCTCCGGCCGTCCCGGCGCGCCCTAGGACGAGGACGCCGGGAGGTCATCCCGGTTCCACAGGTCCACGCGAATGCCCGGCTGCAGGGCGAACGCGGCAGCCTCCAACCTGGAATGCACGCCGAGCTTCCGTCGGACGTTCTTGAGGTGCGTTCGAGCGGTTTCCGTGCTGATCCCCAGCCTGCGAGCGATCTCCGCCCTGCTCGATCCCCCCGCCAGGAGCCGAAGGACCTCGCGCTCCTGCCGGGACAGCCGCGAGAGGCGCTCGAGACCATCGTCGGGGATACGGCGCCGCCGGAGCAGGCGATCCAGGAGCGGCGCGAGCAACTCCGGTCCGACCACCGCCCCTCCGGCGTTCACGGCCTTGACGCTCGCCAGGACATCCGACAGCCGCGACGTCGTCGTGAGGTAAGCGTCCGCCCCCGCCGCCAGGGCCGGCCGGAGCATCGCAGCGTCGCCAAGGCCGTCGAGGACGACGATGCCCGAGGCCGGTGAGGCGCGCTTCACCGCTTCGACCATTTCGATGGGTTCTCCCCCCGGCAGCGAAAGGTCCAGGACCACCACGTCCGGCCGAGCTCGCGCCACGCACGTCCGGAGATCGCCGGCGTCTCTGGCCTCCGCGAGGACCCTGAGCTGCGGATCGTGCGCGATCGCCGACCGGAGGCCGTGGACGACGAGCGATCGATGATGGGCGAGCACGATTCGGATCGGCTGCGTCGAGACGTCCCGATGGACCCCCGACAGCGGGGACGGGACGGCTGACCGCACGTGCGTCGGCGACGGCGTGCCGGCAACGGAAGGGGTTCCAGTCGAGCCCAGAAACGCCACCGGGCGCTGGTATCCGACGAGACGATGCCGGAGCGCGAAGCCGGCGGCTTCGATCCGGGAGTGCACCTGAAGCTTCTGCAGGATCCCCTGGACGTGCGTGCGGACCGTGTGCGGGCTTATCGACAGGCGCGACGCGATCTCGGAGCTCGATACCGCTTCGACCAGCATCGAGAGGATCTCTCGCTCGCGCGGTGTCAGCTGCCGGGCCAGCAACTGCGCATCGCGCTCGTCGCTGGCTGAGGCCGATGGTCCGGGATGAGTATCGACGATGAGCGTCTCGCCCCTGCGGACCGTCTCCACGACCAGCGCAAGGTTCGCCGGCTCGGTGTCTTTCTTGACATAGCCGCGAAATCCGATCCGGATCGCCTCGGCCGCCATGGCCGGATCATGGCGGTCGCTGAGTGCCACCACACGGACGCCGGGCACGGCCGCGAGGAGCGCCGCGCCGACCCGGAGGGACGACCCGTCCTCCGTGCCGACGGCGACCAGGACGACCTCCGCGGGCTCGGTCTGGGCCTCACGGAGGGCCTCGTCACCCGACAGCGGAGCGGTCGTGACGTCGTAGCCCCGCGCTGCGAGGCCGGCCGCCACCGCGTCGGCAAGCAGGCGGTCGTCGTCCACGACCAGAACGCGGCACGCCGAATCGGAGGAGGGTGGTGAGGCGTGATCTTTGAACTCGTCGCGCAACCGAGACTCCTCGCCCGTCGAGACCCGGTCGACGACGCGTTCTCTCCCCCCAGTGTGACAAAAGCTCCTGACTCACTTTCTACCCCAGGAACCTCATTTGCATAAGGGGGGAAGCGCAGATTGGCCTGGGGAAACGGCCGTGCGTACGTGATGTGTGGGCCGAGATGGCCATTGCATCGCGCCGAACGCCCACCCTATACTCAGCGCGGACCTGCCCGATCGGAGGAGCTCGTGAAGCGCACTGCTTGGGTCCTTCTTGTCTCCGTCGCCCTTTCGCTGACGACGGCCGTAACCGCGTTCGCCGTCGAATATCCGCCGACGGAGTCGCCGCCCGGAGGCGCCGCTCCCGGTCCGGGTGGCGGCGTCGCTCAGACCGGCGCCAACATCGCTCTCGGCGCCGTCATCCTGGTCGCCCTGATCTTCGCCGGCGTCGCGCTGACCGCGATCGCCCGGCGCCGCCGGACCGAAGCCTGATCCGGGCGCGACGCCGCTTCGTTCTCGGCGTCGCGGTTCTGTTCGGCTTGGCGGTCGTGCTTTTCGGCTTGTCCCTCCTCGCCGCGTTCCGCCTCCGAGCCCCGTTGCAGCAGGGTAGGGATTCTCTCTCGGCCGCCGAAACGGCGCTGTCCCGGGGCGACGTGACGGCCACGGAAGCGGCATTCGCTGAAGCCGCGAGGTCGTTTCGAGAGGCTTCGGACAACCCCACCAACCCGATCCTTCGTGCGGCGGGAGTGCTGCCGTGGTTGGGCCGGACGCCCGACACGCTCCTGGCGCTGTCCGAGATCGGCGGGGATGTGTCGGCGGCCGGACGCTCCGTGATGCGCCGGATCGCCCGACTGCCCGGCCCCGGGGGGCTGGCGTCCCTCGGGCCCCAGGAGGGCAGGGTGCCCATCGAGCGGCTGTCGTCGCTCCTGCCGGAGGTGCGGCGGGCCACGGTCGTCCTGAACAGAGCACACCTCAGGGTG
>JBHELE010000010.1:0-3029 GCA_046263235.1 Actinomycetota bacterium | reverse complement strand
TGTCGATGGCCACCAAGGATCGCGCGGCCGCCCTGGAGCTGCCGCCGGGACCGGAGCGCTCGATCGGGTGGCTGATGGCGGGCCGGGACGGTCGGCTTCTCATCGTCGCGATCGCCGCGTTCATCGGCGCGCCGGCATGGGGGTTGTGGGCGGTCGCCCTCACCGGCGGGGCGGGCGTGGCGCTGCGAACGCTGGCGGTCCGCCGGGTTCGGGTCCGGCCCTCCGCCGGCTGATTCGCGGCGGCACGGCGCGGCCGGACCTAACCGGAAGCCGAACGGAGCGCCTGCTTCAGATCATCGATCAGGTCGTCAGGGTGTTCGATCCCCACCGACAGACGGACCAGCGTCGCCGGTACCTCGAGCGGCGATCCCGCCACGCTCGTGTGCGTCATCCGGCCGGGGTGCTCGATGAGCGACTCGACCCCGCCCAGCGACTCCGCCAGGAAGAACAGCCGCGTGCGGCGGCACAGCTCCACGGCCTCGTCGGCCGACTCCATCTCGAACGACACCATCCCGCCGAACCCCCGCATCTGGCGCGCCGCGACCTCATGTCCCGGATGTCCGGGGAGGCCCGGGTAGTACACGCGGCGAATCCTGCGCTCCCCCGCGAGGAACTCGGCGACCCTCGCGGCGCCGCGGCAGTGCGCCTCCATCCTCAAGGCGAGGGTCTTCAATCCCCGGAGAACGAGGAAGCAGTCGAAGGGGCCGGGGACCGCCCCCACCGCGTTCTGCAGGAACGTCAGCCCTTCGTGCGTATCGGGATCGGTGGTGACCACGGCACCCCCGACGACGTCGGAGTGCCCTCCGAGATATTTCGTCGACGAATGGACCACCGCGTCCGCACCGAGCTCGATCGGGCGCTGCAGGTACGGGGAGGCGAACGTGTTGTCGACGACGCACCAGGCTCCGGCGTCGTGCGCGATGCGGGCGACCTCGGCGATGTCGACGATCTTGAGGAGCGGGTTCGTGGGCGTCTCGACCCAGACCACGCGGGTCTCGTCGCGCACGGCCTTTCGAACCGCCTCCAGATCGGTCAGGTCGACGGTGTCGAACTGAAGCCCCCAGCCCTGGAGCACACGGGATACCAGACGGTACGTCCCGCCGTAGACGTCGTCGCCCAGGATGAGGTGGTCGTCCGGGCGGAGCAGCGTCAGCAGGTTCGCCTCTGCGGCCATGCCGGAGGAGAAGGACACGGTTCCGTGGCCGCCCTCCAGGGACGTAAGGGCGGTTTCGAGCGCGGTCCGAGTGGGGTTCCCGGTTCGGGCGTAGTCGTACCCGCGGTGCTTGCCGACCGCCTCCTGAGCGTATGTGGAGGTCTGGTAGATCGGCACGTTCACCGAGCCGTACGCCGGTTCGGGCTCCTGCCCCGCATGGATGGCCCGGGTCTCGAACCGCATCTCAGGCTCGGATGGCATCCGAACGCTCCGTGATGCGGTCGGGTCGACGATATCGCTCGGTGGGGAGCGACCGTGCCGGAAGGACGATGACGCCGTCCGCTGGATCACCGGGGGCGATGAACGTTCCCTCCAGGGCCAGCACGCCGGTCAGCGCGGCCAGCGCCGCGTCGGTCTGGTCGGCGGTCGTCAGGGCGTCCACGGGCACGCCCTGCGCCGCGAGGACGCTCCGCCGCCACGCGGTCTTTCGAATGCCGACCGGCGGGGCGGTGCCGGCGAGGACGACCGCGCTGGCGTGAGGGAATACCTCGGCCGCCGTCCGCCACACGGATCCCTCCCGATACCGCGGATACCCCGCCCGCTCGGCGATCTCGAACACGGCGAACCCCTGTCGCATCCACCGGTAGAAGGGGTGATCCGATCGGGCTGCCGGCGGAGTGGCGTAGGAATGCACACCCAGCCTCAGCAGCGCACGCTCCGCCGCGCGCACGCCCGTTCCGGTCGCCCATGCCGGTGGCGAGTCGACCGCGATCATGTCCGGGGTGGTCAGTTCGATGGTCTCCGCGAGCTCGTCAAGGCGCAGATGACGCCGCCGCTCCAGAACCTGCCGTTCGTCGCTCATCAGCACGGCGTCCAGGCCCTTTCGCGCTTCACCGACGTCGACCCCCAAGGCCTTCGCCACGGCTCAGGAGTTCGCCTGGCGGCGATGGGCCAGGTGCTCGAGCAGGTCCGAACGGGTGAGGACGCCGAGGGCCTCGCCGTTCTTGGCCACGATGACCGCCGGAGCGGTCTGGAGCTCGGCGAAGGCGATCTCCACTGGGTCGTCGAACTCCACCATGGGGAGGGGAGGGGCCATCACCTCCGCGACGTCGGCCTGAAGCGCGTCGGGATCCCGGAACAGGCGATCGAGGAGCGTCCGCTCACGGACGGAGCCGACGAAGGCGCTGACCTCTCCGCTGTCCTCTCGCACCACAGGGAGCTGTGAGATGCCGAACTCCTGCAATCGATCGATGGCCTGCCGAACCTTCTGGTGAGCGCCCACCGTCACCAGCGACGGGACGGGGCCGTGCTTCGCCGTCAGGATCTCTTCGACCCTGATGATCTCGGGCCGTTCCAGGAATCCGTACTGCAGCATCCAGGAGTCGGAGTAGAGCTTCGAGAGATAGTTTCGGCCCGTGTCCGGCAGCACCACAACGATCAATGCCTCGGCCGGCAGATCACGGGCCACCTCGATGGCGGCGAACACCGCCGTCCCGGCCGAGCCCCCGACCAGGATCCCCTCCTGGCGGGTGATGGCCCGAGCGGTCAGGAACGAATCCCGGTCCGAGACACGAACGTAGCGATCGACGACCGAGGGCTCGAACGTCTCCGGCCAGAAGTCCTCGCCGATCCCCTCGACGAGATAGGGGCGCGCCGCGTCGCCCGTGTAGAGAGACCCCTCGGGATCGGCCCCCACCACTACGACGTCCGGGTTCTGCTCCTTGAGGTAGCGGCCGGTGCCGGTGATGGTGCCGCCCGTTCCAACCCCCGACACGAAGTGCGTGATGCGCCCCTCGGTCTGCTGCCAGATCTCCGGGCCGGTGGTGTCGTAATGGGCCTGCGGGTTCTCCTTGTTGAAGTACTGATTGGGCTGGAA
>JBHELE010000009.1:0-3212 GCA_046263235.1 Actinomycetota bacterium | reverse complement strand
ATCCACCGCTCGGGGTAGGGCAGGGGGCCAAACCCCACCTTCTCGTACAGGCGTTGGGCGTCCCGCGTTGCCAGCACGACCCGTCGAAGCCCGGCGAGGCGCGGGTCGGCCACGAGCTCCGCCACCATCCACTCGGCGAGTCCCTTTCCCCGATGCCCGGCGAGGACGTACACGTCAGCGATCCAGGCGAACGTCGCCCCGTCGCTGACGGCGCGGGCGAACCCGACCTGGTTGCCCCCTTCGTCGAACACGCCGACGTTCACCAGCGAACCCTCGATGGACCGCCGGACGGCCTCCACCGTGATCCCGGCCGCCCAGTAGGACTCGGTCAGATGGGCGTGGATGCCGTCGATGTCGAGGTCGGCCGGATCCGAGCTCAGCCGGTAACCGCCGGCCGGCGCCGGACCCTTCCTCATCAGGCAGCCGAGGCTCCCAGCGTCTGGCGAAGTCCCGTTTCCAGGTCCCGGGAGGCGTAGCCGAGCTCGCGCCTGGCCTTCTCGTCGCTGAACCACACGGTGATCCCGTCGACCACACGAATGAGCTCTCGAAGGTTCGGGCCCTGGTTCATCAGCTTCCCGACCAGCGGCCCCATGGGGATGGCCATCTTCATCAGCGCCGGCGGCATGGTCCGCCTCGGCACCTTGCGTCCGGTGAGGCGGCCGAGAATCCGAATGAGCTCGCCGTTGGTGCTGTTCTGTCCGCCCAGGGCATACGAGTGGCCGACCCGTCCCGGGGCGTGCACGGCCAGCAGGCCGTTCACCACGTCGTCCACGTGAACGAAGTTGAAACCGGCGTCCGGAAACGTCATCAGCTTGAGCTTCCCGGACAGGTACAGGTTGATGAAGCTCCCCAACTGCGAGGGGTCGTTCGGCCCATAGACCGCTCCCGGCATGGCGATGAGCACGGGAGCATTGTTCGCGGCGTGCTTCTCGGCGAGCTGGTGCGCGCGGTATTTCGTCGCGTCGTAGATCGACAGAAAACCATCGCCCTCGTCCCGACGGTAGGTCTCGTCGACCTCCTTGCCACGGGTGTCGCCGAACGTGGCCGCGGTCGAGACGTACACGATGCGTGTGGCTCCGGCCTCTTCCGCGGCGCGGAGGACACGCTCGGTCCCTCGCACGTTGGCGTCCCAGAAGGCCTGCCGGTCCCTCTCCCGCACCCCGATCTCGTAGCGGGCCGCGACGTGGAAGACAGCGTCGCATCCTTCGGCGGCCCGGCGAATCGCGCCCTCGTTCGACAGATCGCCTTCCACGGTCGCGCAGCCGGACGACTCCAGCCCGGCGGCCTTGGCCGGCGTCCGGACCAGCGCGACGACCTCATCGCCGCGGGCACGCAACGACTCCGCGAGCTTGCCGCCGATGAACCCCGTGGCTCCGGTCACGAACGCGCGCATCCCGAACTCTCCCCTTCGGCCCTTTGACGGACGAACTCTAGGCGAGCCTTCGTTACAGTGTTCGGGCCCATGCTCGCTCGACGCTCCCGAGTCCTCGTGGTCACGCTCGTCTGTTTCCTCGGCGTGGTCGGGGGCACGCCGGCCGGGGCCGGTGCGGAGCCGCTCTCGGGATCTCCGCCTCACGCGGACTCTCCATTCATTCGGGATCGATTCGGGCGGGTCGTGTTCTTCCACGGCGTCAACGCGGCCTGGAAGCTCGCGCCCTACTACCCGCCGTCGTCACTGTTCGGACAGTCGAAGAGCTACTTCGACGACCGGGACGCCCGGTTCCTCCGCGACAGCGGGCTGAACCATGTCCGTCTCGGCGTGTTCTTCGCCGGCGTGATGCCGGAGAAAGGACGTATCGACCACCGGTACCTGGACCGAATCGAGAAGATCGTCGACATGCTCGGCCGGCGGGGCGTGAGCGTTCTGCTCGACTTCCACCAGGACATGTACAACGAGCGATTCGGGGGGGAGGGGTTCCCCGATTGGGCCGTGATCACGGACGGCATCCCGTTCCGGCCGGTGTTCGGGTTTCCCTTCGACTATTTCCAGCCGGCGGTGTCTCGAGCCTTCGACAACTTCTGGGCGAACCGGGCCGGTCTGCAGGAGTCCTACGCCGCCGCGTGGGCCGCGGTGGCGAGGCGGTTTCGTGACTCCTCGACGGTCGTCGGGTACGACCTCATGAACGAACCCTCGCCCGGGTCCCAGGCCATCACGTGCTTTCCCCTCCCCGCCGGTTGTCCAGCGTTCGAGCTGTTGTTCCTGCAACCGTTCTTCGAGCGGGTGATCGCGGCCATCAGGACCGTCGACCGGCGGCACATGACCTTCTGGGAGTCGCACTACTGGACCAGTGGCGCGTTCGTTCAGAACTGGACGGGCACCGATCATCCGGTCCGGGACCCGGCCGGCAACACGGGCCTGTCGTTTCACGCGTACTGCACGGCGGCGCTCGGCCTGCCCGAACCGGTCCTCCGGGCGACGGACGTTCCGTGCGCCTTGTCGGAGGAGGGGGCGTTTCGAACGCACCGTCGCGCGGCGATTCGGAATGGCTCCGCGCTGCTGTTCTCAGAATTCGGGGCGTCGGACGACCTCGTCGACATCGCCCGGCTCACGGCCATGGCCGACGAGTTCATGGTGTCGTGGGACTACTGGGCCTACGCCAACTGGAACGACCCCACCGGCAACCCGCCGGCCGAGGGCATGTTCGAAGACGACCTCGACCGGCCCGGCTCCCTCAAGGAGGACAAGGCGCTCGTCCTGATCCGCACGTATCCACAGGCCGTGGCGGGGACCCCGCTGTCGTTCTCGTTCGACCCGGAGAGCCCGGACCGGACGTTCACGATCACCTATCGAACCGACCGGTCGATCCGTCAACCGACCGTCATCTTCGTCCCCGTGAAGTGGCACTACCCTCGGGGGTACCGGGTCGACGTGGAAGGACCTGCCCGTGTCACGTCTGACCCGAATCAGCCACGCCTCACGCTGCGCAACACCGGCACCGGCACGGTGACCGTGACGGTCCGAAGGCGCTGATCGCGGCTACCGATACCGGTCGAGGAAGTCCTTCACCGCCGACAGGTACTTCTCGCGCTCCTCCACGAACATCATGTGGCCGCTTCGCTCGAACACCACGAGCTCCGCGTTCGGGATGTCGCTCGCCATGGCCCGGGCGGCATCGACCGGGCACGCCCGGTCGTGGACACCGGCCAGCACCAGCACCGGTTGAGGGATCTCCTCGAGCCGGTCCTCGACGTCGAGGCCGCCGTAGTCGTCC
>JBHELE010000008.1:0-3366 GCA_046263235.1 Actinomycetota bacterium | reverse complement strand
CTGTTCACCGTGAAGGAGAAGCGGGGGCGGTTGGAGGGCTTGGCGCTCGCGTACGTGGGGGACGGCAACAACGTGGCGCATTCGCTGCTCCTCGGAGGCGCGAAGACCGGGATGCACGTCCGCGTGGCCCCCCCGACCGGGTTCGAGCCCATCCCACAGGTGGTGCACCGGGCGGAGGAGATCGCCGCGGAAGCGGGTGGAGGCATCTCCGTGACCAACGACCCGGCGGTGGCCGAGGCGGGGGCCGACATCCTGTATACGGACGTGTGGGCCTCGATGGGTCAGGAGGACGAGGCCGAGGAGCGCGCGCTCGTGTTCACCAACTATCGGCTGGATGAGGCAGCCGTGCACCGGGCGGGCGACGACGTCCTGGTGATGCACTGCCTCCCCGCGCACCGCGGCCACGAGATCTCCGACGCGGTGATCGACGGACCCCACTCGGTGGTGTGGGACCAGGCGGAGAACCGGTTGCACGCCCAGAAGGCGCTGCTGCTCTGGCTCCTGGATCGGGCCTGACCGCCCGGTCGAACCCCTGCCTAGAATCGCCGCATGCCCCGGGCGAATGACGTCGTCGAATCGCTCCTGCAGGAGTACTCGGACCTGATCTCCATCTCCGGCGGCGACCCGTTCAAGACGCGGGCGTACGAGAAGGCCGCCAGGGCCGTGGGGGGCTATCACGCGGACATCTCCCAGTTGGACCTGAAGGGGATCCTGGCCATCCCGAACGTCGGCAAGTCCATCGCCGAGAAGATCCACGAGTACTTCGAGGCGGGCACGTTCCGTTCTCTCGAGGAGCTCCGGGCCCAGATCCCCGCGGGGGTCCGCCAACTCATCTCGATCCCCACGCTGGGACCGAAGAAGGCGATGGTGCTGCACCGCGACCTTGGGATCTCATCGATCGAGGAGCTGGCCGACGCCATCCACGACGGCCTGCTCCGCGGCCTGAAGGGGTTCGGCGAGAAGACCGAACAGAAGATCCTGCACGGCATCGCCCTCATGCAGCAGTCCGGCGATCGAGTGCAGCTGGGCATGGCCCTCGACCTCGCCGAGGAGATCATCGGCGAGCTGTCCGCTCTGAAGGGATGCACCAGGTGCACGTACGCGGGGTCGCGTCGTCGCATGGCCGAGACCATCGGAGACATCGACATCCTGGTCGCCTCGACCACACCGGGCCCGGTCATGGATTCCTTCGCCAACCTTTCCTATGTCGAGGAGGTAGTGGCGAAGGGGGAGACGAAGACATCCATTCGAACCACGAAGGGGCTGCAGGTGGACCTCCGGGTGGTGCCGCCCGACGTGTGGGGTGCGGCGCTTCAGTACTTCACCGGGTCGAAGGCCCACAACATCAGGACCCGAGAGATCGCCGTCCGGAAGGGCCTCAAGCTGTCCGAGTACGGCCTGTTCCGAGCCGAGGACGAGAAGCTCATCGTCGCCCAGACCGAGGAGGAGGTCTACGAACATCTGGGGCTGCCGTGGATCCCGCCCGTGCTCCGGGAGGACCGCGGCGAGATCGAGGCGGCCCAACGCGGAGAGCTTCCCGTCCTGCTGGGCCTGACGGACATGCGCGGTGACCTGCACACGCATACGAACCTCACCGATGGACTGGCCTCGCTCGAGCAGATGGTCGAGACCGCCGACCGACGCAGGTACGCCTATTACGCCATCACCGATCACGCGCCCACTCTCTACATGCAGCGGATGACCGACGAGAAGATGCTGGCCCAGCGGGAGCAGGTTCGAAGGCTCCAGAAGAAGTACCCGAAGATGACGCTCATGCACGGCACGGAGCTGAACATCGACGCCGACGGCGAGGTCGATTGGGGGCCGGACTTCCTGGAAGGGTTCGACATCCGTGTGGCGTCCGTCCACTCGCTGTTCGACCATTCGAAGGACGAGATAACCCGTCGCATCGTCCGGGCCTGCGAGAACCCGCTCGTCAACATCATCGGACATCCCACCGGCCGGCAGATCGGCGGCCGGGCCCCGGTCGACGTGGACCTCGACGAGGTGTTTGCGGCGGCGGCCCGAACCGGGACGGCGCTCGAGATCAATTCGTTCCCCGACCGGTTGGACCTCCGCGACGAGCACGTCATGTGGGCCCGCCGGCACGGGGTGAAGTTCGCCGTCGACACCGACTCGCATTCGACCGTGCACCTCGAGTTCATGAAGTACGGCGTGGCCACGGCGGGACGGGGATGGGTGACGAAGGACGAGGTCATCAACACGTGGCCGTTGACGAAGCTTCGAAAGTTCCTGCAGAAGGGCCGCCGGTGATCCCGCCGCGCCTGTCGATCGTGACGATCGGTGCCCGCGACGTGAGGTCGCTTGTCGCGTTCTACGAGCGACTGGGGTGGAAGGTCGGCATCGCGGCGGACGACGGGTTCACGGCCTTCGAGACCGGGGGAGCGGTGTTCACGCTGTGGCCCCTCGAGTCCCTCGCCGCCGAGACCGGCCTGGAGCCGGATCCGCCGGGTCGGTTCCGGGGCGTCACGCTCGCCGTCAACGTGGAAGAGCCCTCCATGGTCGATAGCGCGATCGATGTGGCGCGACGGGCCGGCGCCCGGATCCTCAAGGAGGCCGAGGACGCGTCGTTTGGCGGGCGCACCGGCATCTTCGCCGACCCCGAGGGAAACGCGTGGGAGGTCGCCTGGATGCCGGGATCGTCGTTCGACGAACGAGGAGCGCTCGTCCTTCCGCAGGATTCGTGAGCCCGCTGCCCCGAGCGTTCTATCGGCGGCCGGCTCCCGTCGTCGCGCCCGATCTGCTGGGCCGGCTGCTGGTGCGCACGCTCCCGGACGGCGAACGCCTGGCGGCGAGGATCGTCGAGTGCGAGGCGTACCAGGAGGACGATCCGGCCAGCCATTCCTACCGGGGGCTCACGCCGCGGACAGAAGTCATGTTCGGCCCGCCCGGGCACCTGTACGTGTACCTGTCGTACGGAGCGCACTGGTGCATGAACGTGGTGACCGGACGAGACGGGGAGGGAAGCGCGGTGCTCCTTCGAGCGGCGGAGCCACTGGACGGCATCGAGCGAATGCGGGCCAACCGTGGCCTCCATGACGAACGGTTGCTCTGCGCCGGGCCCGGGCGGCTGACCCAGGCCCTGGGCATCACACGCGATCACAACGGGATCGATCTCGTGAAGGGAGGCGAGCTGGTCATCGCGCCGGGCCGACCTCTGCCGGACCAACGGGTTCGGGTGGCGACGAGGGTCGGGTTGACCGTTGCCCGCGAACAACCCTGGCGTTTCATCGAGGCGGGCAGCCCGTACGTGTCGCGGGGACGAACCGGCGGGATTCCGTGGCTCCGGGAGGGCTGAGGCCCCTGCTACGATCCGCCGCGATGCCGCCGGTCGACCCCAGGGAA
>JBHELE010000007.1:0-3572 GCA_046263235.1 Actinomycetota bacterium | reverse complement strand
GGGTGGGACCCTGCCCGAGACCGCCTCGCCGCTTCCCATTGTTGCTGCAGTCGGTGCGGTGCTCCTCGTGGCCGGCCTGATCATCGGGCGGAGGCGTCGGGTCACCGAATGAACCGACTTCGCGGCACGGCCGCGTGGCTGCTGGTCGGGGCCGGGATCGCCCTGGTCGCGTTCCCGGCCCTGTCGTATGCGACGGGTGCGCTGGAACAGCGCCGGCTGTCGGCGGAGGTTCGAACCCTCATCGGCACCCAACCGGTCGGGGCCGAGCAGCATGCGGCATCGACCGCCCGCTCGACCGAACGGCGGGCGACGCCCCGGCCGTCGGAGGGCGAGGCCATCGGATTGATCCGGATCCCGTCCATCGGGCTCGACGTGGCGTTCCTGGAAGGTGTCTCCGACGTCGTTCTTCGGGCCGGCCCCGGGCACCTGCCGTGGACGGCCCTTCCCGGCGATGCCGGACCGTCGGTCGTGGCCGCCCACCGCGATGCCCACTTCCGAGACCTGAAGGACGTCTCGATTGGGGCCGAGGTTCGCGTGCTGATGCCGGACCGGCGGATCTCGTATCGGGTCATCGGCCGGAAGGTCGTCGATCCCGATGCTCGCTGGGTCACCGCGCCCGGCGGCGAGTCGGTACTGCGACTGGTCACGTGCTGGCCGCCGAACTGGATCGGCCCGGCGCCGCAGCGATTGGTCCTGACGGCCGTCCCGCGGGCGCCGGAGGTTCGCGACGTACGACCGGCGAAGGACGAGATGTCCGCCGAAGCGACGACAACCGCCACTGAGAGGACGAGACCGGCCACGGCTGTGCACGATCCCGTCGCCGCTGGACCATCCGGCGACGACCTTCCTCCGCTGGGTGCGGCCGGCGCCACCGTGGCCGGCCTATCCGCGTTCGGCGCGGCCAGACATCGCCGCCGGCTGGCCTGGTGGTTCCTCCCCTGGATGACCGGCCTGGGCGTGACGTCGATGGCCTTGCTCGCCGCGTGGGCCGGACCGGGACTGGCCGCTCGGGTCGCCTGACCACCGGACGACTCCCCGTCCACGGCGACTTCTGAAACACTTCGACGTAGCACCCGCGCGACGAGGCGAAAGGAGCCACCCAATGCGGATCGCCGTCCTGGGAACCGGAGGGGTCGGCCAGACCCTGGCCGGGAAGTTCGACGAACTCGGGCACGAGGTGTTGGTGGGGACGCGCGATCCGGAGGAGGCCACGTCGAGGATGGAGTCACCGAGTCCGTGGGTGCCCGCGTTCGGCCACTGGTACCAGTCGCATCGAAACGTGCAGGTGGCCACGTTCGCGGACGCGGGGTCGGAGGGCGAACTCGTGGTGAACGCCACGGCGGCCCACGCCTCGGCCGACGCGCTGAAGGCGGCCGGGTCCGAGAACCTCGACGGGAAGATCCTGATGGACATCGCCAATCCACTGGACTTCTCGCAGGGCATGCCGCCCTCGCTGTTCGTGTCGAACACCGACTCGCTGGCCGAGCAGATCCAGGCGGCTTTCCCGGGCGCGCGCGTCGTCAAGACGCTCAACACCGTCACGGCCGCGTTGATGGTGGCACCCGCCATCGTGGCGGACGGCGATCACACGATGTTCGTGTGCGGAAACGACGCGGCGGCGAAGGGCGAGGTCACCACGATCCTGACCGACTGGTTCGGGTGGCGTGACGTGATCGACCTCGGCGACATCACGATGGCCCGCGGGATGGAGATGTACCTGCCTCTCTGGGTTCGTCTGATGCCGACCCTCGGGCCGATGTTCAACATCAAGATCGCGCGCTGAGCGAATCCCGATCGGCACGCCCCGCGGCGTCGCGAGGCTATTCGGTCTCGACGAACGCGACCCGGGCCGCCGCCCGCCGATGCTCCTCAAGGCCGTCGAGCTGTCCCTGAGCCCGGCCGATCAGCGATACGAAGTCGACGCCGTCCAGGGCCGCGACGCCGGGCGCGATCTCCCCCAGGCCCTGCCACAGCGAGCGCTTGGCCTGGACTCCCGCGGCCAGGCCCTCCAGCTCGACCAGGCGGGACAGGGGCGAGTAGCCCACGACGTAGCCGTTCAGCTTCAACCGGCCGACCTTCTCGGCGACCCATCCTGCCGCCGTTCGCCACGGCTGCTCCGCGATGCCGAGGCGCTCCATCACGTCGAGCAGCGCCTGGCGGTCCTCCACGATCTCCGGAATGAGCCGTTCGTCCAGGAACCGGCCCAGCTCGGACCGCCGGTTCGAACCGAGGCATCGCCGGGCGAGCTCCAGGCCGCCGGTCGCCCCGGCCAGGTGATCCCCCAGGTAGATCCGAAGAAGCCGGACGTTCGGCTGGGTGGACCTTCCCCGCCGACCACGACGCCCTGGTTGAGAAGCTGCCACGGCGTCTCCTCCCGATGATCGAACGCCGAAGAAGAACGTTCCCATCTGGGCGAACCGGAACCGCCTTCGAGGCGCCGGACTGGTACGCGCGCCACGCGCGCCACATCGTGACGGGCGGAGCGGCCGAGCTAGCCGTCGAGCGCGGCCAGGGCCTGGCCGACTGTCTCGATCGAGCTGCGCGTGATCGGATCGATCACCAGCTGGACGTGTGAGACCCCCTCACCCGCCAGCGCGGCGAGATGGTCAGCGAGCGCGCCGGGTCGGACGGGCGGAACCTCGTCGTACATGATGCCCCGCCGCCCGACGGGGTGGTCCTCCACCTGGACCAGCACCGCGACCGTTCGTTCCAATGTCGCCGGGTCGCGGCCGACGTCCTCGCAGGCCGCGTCGACCTTGGACAGAAGCTGACGCAACCCGTCCACGCTGTTGCCGTACCACGTGAACCACGAGTTCCACGCGTCGGCGTGCGCGGCCGTCAGTCGGAGCATCTTCGGCCCGACGGTCCCGACCATGATGGGCGGCGTGCGAAGAGGCGGTGGGAGCAGCACGCAGTCGCGCGCCTCGTGGTAGCGGCCGGCGAAGTCGACCCGGCCGTCGCGAAGCAGGCCGCGGACGATGGCGAAGGCCTCCTCGAACCGCTCGAACCGATGGTCGAACGGAAACCCGAACGCCTGGTACTCCGGCTCGTTCCACCCGGCCCCGATCCCCACGATCAATCGTCCCCCGCTGATCTCGTCGACGGCGGCGGCCTTCTTCGCCAGCACCGCCGGGTTGTGGAACGAGACGCTGGCGACGAGTGGTCCGAGCTGGACGCGTTCGGTGACGGCGGCGAGACCGGCCAGCGTGGACCACGCCTCCCACGGGGCTCGGGCCTCCTCGCCCGGATCGCGGTAGAGGAGATGGTCGCCGATCCACATCGAATCGAACCCGGCGTCTTCCGCGGCCCGGGCCATGTCTCGCAGCTCGGGCCACCGGACGACGCGTTCGACTTCCGGCAACTGCACGCCGACCAGCAAGGGCCGCCCGGACGCTTGCGCGGAAGGCATCGCAGAAAGATAGGCGTCAGGACGTGGCCGCTGCCGACGCATCCAGGTCGACCAGCCCGCCGTAGCCCAAGCCGCGAACCAGCTCCGAGATGAGCTGCTGGCCGGCCGCCGACGGGTGAAGCCCGTCGGCGGCCATGAGGCCACGGGCGAACGCTCCCGGCTC
>JBHELE010000006.1:0-2571 GCA_046263235.1 Actinomycetota bacterium | reverse complement strand
CAGCGTGATCCTCTTGAACCGTTCCACGTCGAGCCCGAGCTGGGCGGCCCGCTCCTCTCCCAGCGACGATAGGTTGAGATCTCCGACGGTCACCACGGCCGCACCCACCCCGAGCGCGACGAGCGGCGCGGCGGCCTGCAGCGACTGCCATCCCCGTGCCCCCAGCCCG
Organism: Actinomycetota bacterium; assembly: GCA_046263235.1. Taxonomy (GTDB): domain Bacteria; phylum Actinomycetota; class UBA4738; order UBA4738; family UBA4738; genus JBHELE01. Next base: position 2,402 of record JBHELE010000006.1, on the reverse strand, counting down.
CCGAGCAGCCAGAAATAGATCGACCGGATCTCCTGGCCGGAGAACGTCATGATCAGCGAGATCACCGCGGAGATCACCGCTGCAACGGCGATGCCGGCAAGGAGAAGCGTGGGGACCTGGATGGTCGGCCCCAACCTCGCCAATCGATAGACCAGGAACCCGGTTGCCAGCGCCCCGGCGAACGCCGCCGCGGGGATCCCCATCGTCCCCACCGCCTCGCCCGCTCCGGCCACGATCACGAGGATCGCTCCGAGGGCCGCACCGGACGAGACGCCGATGATCGCCGGGTCGGCCATGGGGTTTCGAAACAGCGCCTGGAAGACGGTTCCGGCTGCGGCAAGGGCGGCACCGACCACCATCGCGAGGAGGACTCGCGGCAGCCGGAGTTGGAAGAGGATGACGTCCGACGAGGTCGCCACTCCGGCCGGCCTCTCCGCGAGATGAAGCTTCCACGCCAGGAGACGGACGGAATCCCACGGCGATATCCAGACGGAGCCGAAGGCCAGGGCGACCAGCGCCGCGACGACCAGCACTGCAGCCAGGATCATCAGGGCGACGACCGGCCGCCGCCGGAGCATCAGGCCGTCTCGCGTCGGGTGCAGCAGCCCCGCCAGCACCTCGAGCCCGTCGACGACCCGCGGACCAGGGCGGGTGATGAGGTCGGAATTCACGAGGTAGACCCGTCCCTCCTCGACCGCGGCGATCGCTCGGAACCCGGGGCGCTTCGACACCGACCCGACCGACACACCCGACTCACTCGACACCAGGTACACATCAGGGCTCTGCGCCACGAGCCGATCGACGGACCACTGCGGATAGTCCGAGGTCGCCTCGGCCGTCACCGGCGCGCAGCCCGCCCGTTCCAGCAGGTCGTAGAGGAAGGTCCGAGGGCCCACGGTGGTCAACGGCGGGTAATAGGCCTCGAAGAAACACGGCGTGGGCGCTTCGGCACCGATGGCGTCGGCGACCTCGTTCGCCGCCGCTCTCATCGACGCCGTGAGCGCTTCGGCCCTGGCCATCGACCCCGTGAGCCGGCCCACGGTGCGGATGTCGGCGAGGAGGTCGTCGAAGTCCGTGGCGTTCAGCGTGAACACCGGGATGCCGAGCTCGCGCAGGCGCTGCTTCCATTCCTCCCCGCCTGAGATCGCCAGGAACAGATCGGGCTGCAGCGACACGACCTTCTCGACATTGGGATCGACCCCGAACTCCCCGGCCCCCCCAACGTGTTGGATCGCCCTTGCCTGGGGCGGGTGGTCGTCGAAGTCCCCCGACACCCCGACCAATCGAGATCCGAGGCCGAGCGCGAAGACGATCTCGGTATTGGAGGGGGCGAACGTCACGATACGTTCGGGCTCCGCTGGCACCGTCACCCTGACGCCGTCGTCGTCGGTGAGCGTGAGCGGAAACTCAGTTCCCGGTGCGGCCGACGGTCGAGCGTCGCCCGAACCCGAATCACACGCGGTCATGCCGATCACCAGCGCCAGGAGCGCCGGCAGAACCCCTCGATGCCGAGGTCCCGCCATCACGAACCCCTTTCGGTCGCGGCCGTCCCCGACGAAAACGCCTCCGGCTCTTTGCCGGAGGCCCCGAGAAGCGGCCTCCTCTCTTGCGCGAAGAGCGCGGCCGATGCACCTCGGGGCAGGTCTCCTGACTTCCGGTTGGGTCCTCGGATCACCTTCGGATCACATCCGAGGACGTCGCTCGCCCGAACCTTCCCAGGCCCCACGGGACCCAGTGGCATCTCTCGGGATCGCTCCCCGGTCACAGTGGCGCGACCGTGCCGGACTCTCACCGGCTTCCCTCTTCGGCCTCGACGGGATGCCGTCCCCGCCGCGACCACCTCGAGGCATGTATGCGGTTGGGCGGATGTTACCGCCTCGGGCCGGCTGGCGGGGAACGATCCGGCGTTCTAGACTCCGAGCCGGGACCCGGTGCGAGCGCGACCTGCGGCTTTGGTTCTGGCTGCCGCTTTGACGGCATGTTCGCGGGTGCCCGTCGCGGAGGCCCCCGCCCCCCTCACGTTCACCGTCCGGGAGCTCCATTCGCCGAGCATGCCGGCGCCGCTGAACGAGGTGCGCGCGGGGCAGGTTCGGGCCGTTTACCCCGGGTCGTGGGAGGCCAGGCCGCTGGCGGCCTCACCCGTGCCACATGAGGGATTCGTGGCGTCGCCCCGGATCGACCGGTTCGAACGCGGCGTCGGCACCGTGCAGGGGATCGAGGCGTTCTGGATCGACGTCGGCAAGCTCGCCATCCCCTCGAACTATTACTACCTGGCGGCTCGAAACGACGCTCTCTCGTCGCTCAGCGCTCGGAAGTCCTTCCGGGCCGTCCGCCACGACGTGCTGATCGACCGCCCGCCCGACCTCACGGGTAGGACGTTCTCCCCGAGCGATTACGTGGTG
>JBHELE010000005.1:0-2797 GCA_046263235.1 Actinomycetota bacterium | reverse complement strand
GGGCGAACGACGCTCGTCGTGCAGAACCCCGGTCAGATCCCCGCCGAGATGACGCTGAAGCTGTTCGGGTCCGACGGACCCGTCGCTCCGGGCATCTTCGAGCGGCTGACGGTCGACCCGGGGCGGTCGCTCGCCGTGGACATGGCCCGGGTGGTCGGCGATCGGCCGGTCTCCGCGCTCATCACCACGACCGAAGGAACCATCGTGGTCGGTGGGGCGTCCTATGATCCGAACGAGGAGGGTTACGCCTCCACCCCCGGCCTGCCGGCGCGACTGAGGCGTTGAGACCGGCGGGATGGTGACCGGGACGAGCAGAGCATCTATCCTGGCGCGATGCAACGGGTAGAGATATCGAGATGAAGAAGCGCAAGCACAAGGCAGCGGCCGGCTTCCGGTGGCTCCCGGTCGTGTCGGGGCTGGTGGCCGTGTTCGTCCTGCTGCTGGCCGGCGCGGCGTTCGCCGGGTACCGGTTCGACCAGCGGACCTCCACCCGCATCCTCCCTGGAGTCCGGATCGCCGGTGTGGCGGTCGGTGGGATGACCCGGGAGCAGGCCCTGAAGGCCGTTCAAGGTCCGGTCGACCGGATCCTGGATCGAGAGATGACCATCCGGGCCGCGGACAAGGTCTGGCGGGTGACACCGCGCGAGCTCGGAATGAAGGTCGCGGTGAAGGCGGCGGTCGACGAGGCGCTGTCGGTCGGCGGCGGTATGGGGTGGCCCTCCCGGGTCTTCCACCGTCTGCTCAACCGGCCCGTCGACGAGCGCATCGCGTTCGAGCTCAAGTACCGAAAGAAGCCGGTCAACGCCTTCGTCGCGCGCGTGGCGGACCGGGTGGCCAGGACGCCGGTCAACGCCAGCCTCGACTGGATCGACGGCGGAGCGGTCGAGACACATTCCGAGGCGGGCAGAGCCCTCAGGACGGACCGGGCGACCAAGGCCGTGATGGCCGCGCTCCGGAACGGAGCGGCCCGGGTCAAGCTCGACGTGAAGCGCCTGGCGCCGCAGGTGCCGGACGAGGCTCTGGGCAAGACCATCATCATCAGAACCACGGTCAACAAGCTCCTCCTCTACGACCGGTTCGACCTCCAGAAGACCTACGCGGTGGCCACCGGACAGCGTGAGTACCCGACCCCGCTCGGCCACTGGGAGATCGTCAACAAGCGGATCAACCCGACGTGGGTCAACCCGGCGCTTGACTCCTGGGGAGCGAACTCGCCGGCCTACATCCCGCCCGGTCCCGACAACCCCCTGGGGACCAGGGCCCTGGACCTGAACGCCTCGGGCATCAGGATCCACGGGACCTACGCCGACGAGTCCATCGGCACGCACGCCTCCCACGGGTGCATTCGCATGCACATCCCGGACTCCGAAGAGCTGTTCGACCTGGTCGACGTGGGGGTCCCGGTCATCATCGTTCCGTAGCAACTTCCTCCGCGAGGGCCGCGAGGCCGTGGGGGACACCAGACACCGCGCTCGACTTGCATCCCTCGCCCAACGGGCATAGGGTGGTGGGGTACTCCGAAGAGATCGAACGGGGCGACCCGAACGGTCACTTCGGAGTACGTTTTTCTTTGCCCCGGAGCGAACGGCGGTCGGATCGGCCCGGCATCCAGCGAAAATGGCGTGGCTTCGCCTCACCCAGTTCGAAGCCGCTCGCCCCGGCCCTGGCCGAATTGGCTTATGTACGCGCCGGTTGCATAAGACGAGCCCGGTGACGTACGTTCATCGGCGTGACGCTCCGCCGAGACCTGCTCAGGGAGGTTCGTTCGCTCGACGAGTTCGACCTCAGGAGGCTGACGCTGTTCGTCGGGGAGCTCCTGGCGACCAGGGTCGGACCCGGCGTTCCTTCCGCCACACCCGCGGCCCTCGCCCTCGAGCGCCCGGCTCCCCGCGCTTCCTACCGGCAGCAGTTCGTTCGGTGTGGGAAGAGCGGCTGCACGCGATGCCCTCACGGGCCGTACTGGTACGCGTACTGGCGCGAGGACGGCCGCCTCCGATCGCGATACGTCGGAAAGGACCCGCCGTCCGACGGGCCAGGCCTACATCCTTCGGACGACTGAAATCCCACCGACGGACCTATGCGCGGCGACCGGCCATCGGCCGAGACCATTGATATGGCCAACCATCATGCCGCCGGGGGACGATGCCCTTCGTGCCGCTCGGACGAGCTGGTGGTCGTGGAGCTGGCCCTGAGCGAGGGAACCCCTCTCGAGTTCGCCTTCTGCACGCGGTGCGAGCGCCGCGGGTGGGACGCCAGAGGACGAAACCTCGCCCTCACCTCCGTCCTGGACCTCGCCGCTCGCCGGTAGTCCTGTCCATCCGGCCCCCGCGGGGGGGTCGGATAGAATCGCCGCCATGCCGAAGGACCTCTCCCCGGTCTTCAAGGCGTACGACGTCCGGGGGATCTACCCGACCGAATTCGACGAGGAGGGCGCTCTTCGGATCGGCCGGGCCTTCGCCCGATGGCTTCGGCCCGATCGGATCGTGCTCGGCCGGGACTGCCGACTGTCGTCGCCTTCGCTGACGACGGCGTTCATCGACGGCGTGACCGGACAGGGGGTCGACGTGGTGGACCTCGGTCTCGCCACGACGGACATGGTGTATTTCGCCTCCGGACGCCTCTCGCTCGCCGGGGCGATGTTCACCGCGAGCCACAATCCGGCCGAGTACAACGGGCTGAAGCTGTGCCGCGAGGGAGCACGGCCCATCGGCGAGGAGAGCGGCCTGCGAGAGACCCTGTCGCTGACGTCGCAGGACCTCGCCGCCGGCCCTGGCCGCGGCGTCGTGGAAGAGCGGTC
>JBHELE010000004.1:0-2602 GCA_046263235.1 Actinomycetota bacterium | reverse complement strand
GTTCGGAAACCTCGCGCCGCCGTTCCCTCGTGACCTCGCCCTGGTGTCGCTCATCGCGTTCCTGTTCCTGCTGGTGGCCGGCATCCGCCGCCGCGACCACGTCCTGCTCGCTGCGGGCGGCGTCGTGCTCGGCCTCGCCTTGCTGACCGGGGAGGAGGCGTCCGCGGTCGGCCTCGGTGTGGCGGCCATGGCCGTGCTGGCGTACCCCGCGCTCGGTCGCGGGCGCACGGCCCTCGCCCTGTTCGCCCCGCCCGTCGCGCTCGCCGCCATCTGGTTGATCCCGCTGGGGATCAACTACCTCCGGCTCGGAGGGTTCGTGAACATCACGCTGGTCGGGCCGGCCGACCTGACGGCCGTCGCCATCGTCGGCGCCTGGGGCATCAGCGTCGCGTTCGGCGCGTATGGGTTCGTCCGCTACGTTCGCAAGGCACGCGACGACGACGGTCCGAAGGTGGTCCTGCTCGTCCTCATCGTCACCGGCGGTCTCCTCGCGATCTCCGCGCTCATCCCGGTCGGGTTGGGTGAGGCGTTCGCGGCCATCGGTCGCCGGCATCGGTACTGGCCGTATGTGCATCTCAGCATCTGCCTGTACGCGGCGCTCGGCGCCACGGCCCTCCTCGACGCGGCCCGGCGATGGCGCCGGTGGGCCCCCGTCCCGCTGGTCGCGGTGACGACGGCCGTGTCGTTGGCGTCGCCGATGGTCGCCAGCCTCGCCCTGCCATCGAAGGAGAACCTCCAGCCGCGCCTCCCCAATGCGGTGCGGGGCGATCCCGACGCGCTGCTGAACGTGGTCGGAGCGCGGCGGGCCCCGTGTGTGGCAGCGGTCCCTCCCACGATGGATTCCGCGGTGTTCTCGTACACCGGGTACCGGCTGGTGCTGTACCGGTGGGGGGAGTACCGGGAGAACCTGGCGCGGATTCGGTGGCGGAACATCTACGAGCGCATCCCGGACGACGCCGCCCGGCGTGCCGCGAATCAGGCCATCCGAAGTGGTGGCCCGAATCCAGAGGGGTGGCGGCGCCTGGTCGATGCGTTCGGCGTGGACGTCATCGTCGTGGCCCGAAAGTACGTCGACGCCCCGGCCTTCGCGGAAGCGCGGCGGCTGCCGACGGAGGAGCCCCCGTACGAGGTGATGTGGGTGGGCGACTGCTCCTGACTGACCCCGAACCGCGGCGACGACTGCCACCGCGGCACGACCGGGTCACGCATCGTCCGGCGACCAATGGCGTCGATACCACTGCACGGTGCGGCTCAGCCCCTCGCGGAGGTCGAATCGCGGTTCGAATCCGAGGACCCGGCGGATCTTCGAGATGTCCACGCTGGTTCGGTAGACCTCGCCGGACCGACCGGCTGCGAAGCGGATCTCCTCCGGCCCGCCCACAACGCTGCGGGTGATCTCCGCCAGCTCCTTGATGGAGGTCTCCACGCCGGTGGCGACCTGGAAGACCTCACCGCCCACGCCGGTGGCGGTGAGCGACCGCACGATGGCGTCGCAGAGGTCCTCGACGTAGATGAAGTCACGGGTCTGACCGCCGTCCCCGTAGATCTCGATGGGCTCCCCGGTGATCCCGCGTTTGATGAAGTTCGGCACGGAGTTCCGCTTGTGCGCCGAGAACGGGCCGTACGTGTTGGAGAAGCGAAGGGCCACGGCCTGCAGTCCGAACGAGGCGGAGAAGGCCCGGCAGTAGGCCTCGCCGGCGAGCTTGCTGGCCCCGTATGGTGAAACCGGCCTGGGGACGACCTCCTCGTGGATGGGCGGCGTCACCTCGCCGACCGCCGCTCCCGACGACGCGTACACGACCCGCGACACCCCCTGGCGGCGGCACGCGTCGAGGACCGCGAAGGTCGCCCGGGTGTTTCCTTCGAAGTCGCGTCGCGGGTCCTCCACCGACGGCGCCACCCCCGTCTGGCTCGCCAGGTGCACGACCGCGTCCACGCCGTGCAGGCCCGGCTCCAGGGCGTCCGCGTCCGCCACGTCACCGACGCGGACCTCTGCCATCTCCTCGGGCACGTAGGCCAGCTTGCCGGTCCGAAGGTCGTCCAGGACCCGCAATCGGTACGGGGTCCGTTCGGCCAAGAAACGAATGAGGTTCGCTCCGATGAATCCGCATCCACCGGTGACAAGCACGTGCTGGATCTCGCCCACGCTGCTCCAGATCGGCCGGACCGGGAAGGGCCGCTAGGCTATCATCCGGTCCGGACCCGGCGGAGACGCGATGATCTTTCTGCGCATCCTTGGATTCCTTGTCGCGGTCGGCTTGCTGGGGAGCGTCATCCGGCGCCGGCGCCGACGCGCGCTGGGAGTCACCGACACGGCCATCTACGCGCTCCTGGCGGGGGCGCTGGCCGTGATCGCCGTCGTCCCGTCCATCGTCGACCCCACGCTCGAGCTGCTGGGATTCCCACCGGGAAATCAGCGCCGCGTGATCGGCGTGCTGCTGGTGTCGAACATCGTCACGTACATCCTGATCCTCCGCTCGTTCGCGAAGACCGATCGGGTGGAGGGCCTGCTGGGCGATTACGCGGATCGGCTCGCGGCGCGGCTCTTCGCGTGGGAGTACGACCGAGATGGCGCTTCGTCCCGCAACCCGAAGCTCTGTGT
>JBHELE010000003.1:0-7578 GCA_046263235.1 Actinomycetota bacterium | reverse complement strand
AGCTGGCCGGCGCCGGGGTCATCCCGTTCACGCGGTACTACGGGAGCGTCGACTCCACGCCCTGGTTCGTCCTGCTGTACGCGCAGTACTTCCGGTGGACCGGCGACGTCCGGTTCGCCGAAGACCTCCTGCCGAACGTTCACGCCGCGCTTCGCTGGATCGACGCGTACGGCGACGCCGACGGCGACGGGCTCGTCGAATACCGGTCCCGATCGCGAAAGGGCCTGGCCAATCAGGGATGGAAGGACTCGCATGATTCCGTGATGCACGCCGATGGGCGCCTGGCCGAAGCCCCTATCGCTCTCGCGGAGGTGCAGGGCTACGTGTACCTGGCGAAGGACCGCGTGGCGGACGTGTTCGAGGCGCTGGGCGATCCGGAGACGGCCTCACGGCTCCGCACGGAGGCCGCCGAGCTCAAGCGACGGTTCAACGAGTCGTTCTGGATGGAGGACGAGCAGTACTTCGCCATGGCGCTGGACGGAGACAAGGAGCAGGTTCGAACGGTCGCGTCGAATCCCGGCCACTGCCTGTACTGCGACATCGTCGACGTCGACAAGGCCGAAGCGCTGGCCCGGCGGCTGCTCCAGCCCGACATGTTCAGCGGATGGGGCATCCGGACGATGAGCAAGAGCGCGGACGCCTACAACCCCATGAGCTACCACAACGGGTCCGTATGGCCGCACGACAACGCGCTCATCGCGGCCGGGCTGAAGCGGTACGGGTTCGTGAAGGCCACCAACCGGGTCGCCACGGCCTTGTTCGACACGGCCATCCACGCGGACGACATGCGGCTACCGGAACTGTTCTGCGGCTTCACCCGGCGGACGCCGAACCGACCGGTCGCCTATCCCGTGGCCTGCTCGCCGCAGGCGTGGGCGGCCGGCGCGCCCCTGCTGCTGCTGCAGGCCGTGCTGGGGATCTCGGCGAAGGCGCACGAGAACGCCCTCACCGTGAACAAGCCGCACCTGCCCACCTGGCTGAACCAGGTGGAGTTCCGCAACCTCAAGGTGGGGGACAGCTCGATCTCGCTGGTGTTTCGCCGAGAGGGCGAGATCACCGCGTTCTCGCTGCTCGACCGCAAGGGCGACGTGCGCGTGCTGATGGAGGAGTAGCCGACAGGACCGGGCCAGGTCCGATGCGGGCCAGGTCAGGCCAGGCGCCCCTATGACACGCCTTGACCTGCGGCTTTACGTTCCTCGGTTCTCGAATCGAGAACTCTCACCTGCTCAGACCTTCGCCTCGATCCAACTGATCGTCGTGCTCCGGCAGACCGTCCGGCCGAGCGTGTCCTTGTACGTCCAGAACTGAATGCCGTGGACGTCGTCCGGCGGGTCGTACAGGTCCGTCCGGCCACCGGCGTTCTCCCATGCAAGCTTCGTGTCGACCTCGCCCAAGTACGGTGCCCGCGAGTCGTTCACGGCATGGCATGCGAACCGCGGCGGAGGAACCCTGGAGAACGTGACTTGCGACCACGGGCCCGACCACGAAACCATCGCGTCGATCTGGCGATCGTTCGCGGACCGGATCGTTCCGATCGTTCCGCGGGCCGACGCACCGAGGATGCCCACGCGCGCCGGATCGACCGCCATGCCGAGCCCGAGCGGATCTGCCACGGCCCAGGCGATTGCGTCGCCCACGTCTCGGACCGGCCTCGGTAGGTACTGCTCGCGCGTCTCCCCCTTACGCTGGAACGAGTAGTCGGTCGTCATGGTGACGAACCCACGCGCCGCGAACTCCCGCGCCGGCGGAGCCATCCCGGGCAGGTCTGCGGACACGAACCCGCCACCAGGAAGCACGATCAACAGCGGCCGCTTGGTCGCGCCGTCCGCCGGTATCCGGACGTCGGCGTGCAGCTGTTGGCCCTCCGCCGTCGTCTCCCACGTGATCCCGAGGCGTTCGGTGTACGTCGACGTGGAGGACCGTGGCTTCACGAACCCGAGGGGCCGCGGCCTCACGAACCGGACGACCATCGGAACGAGCAGAAGAACGAGTGCCTTCCTCATGACCGATCCCCCCACCCGGCCGCGATGGCGAGCGCGCGTAGTGAGCGCGGCGACGATGAGAGAGAGATGCCGACGCGGCTGGCGGGCGGGACGGATTCGAGCCTCCTGGCAGGGTATTCCGAAGCCTACGCTGGCCCTGCGAACCCGCACAAGGTTTTGGCCGAAACTTGTCAGTCCACGCAGTCGCCGGTCGAGGTGGGCTTCGTTCGGCCCTCCGCCTTGTCCACGTCGGGGATGACCTCGGACGACGTCAGCGCGTATCCGACGTTCGGGTCGGTGGTCGACGCGGCGAACACCACCCCTGCCGCGTCGCCGTTCAGATCGACGAAGGGGCCACCGGAATTGCCGGGCCGAACCGTCGCCTGGAGCTCGTACACGTCGCGCTGCACGGTCGATTGTCCGTAGATGTCCCTACCGACGGCGTCGATCTCGCGCCGAATGGCCGCCGCCCCCGCCGTCAGGTTCCCGCCGCCTGGATAGCCCAGGACCGCGCCCTGATCGCCCCGATTCTGGTCGGTCGGGACGAGGTGCAGCGCCGGACCGGGATCGCCCTCGACCCGGAGCACGGCGACGTCGAGATCCGGATCGAACAGCACGGTGATCGCTCGAAGACTGGGCCCGTTCTGCTCCTGGACCACGGGGTCGCGAACGCCCGCCACGACGTGGGCGTTCGTCACCACGTAGCGCGCGGCGACGACGAACCCGCTTCCCTCCTGGATGGCGCCGCAGGCCCGCCCGACGATCTTGACCGTGCTCCGTTCGGCCTGGTCCACGGCCGCGGCGATCGCGGCATTCGACGGCTCCTTGACCGGGCCGGCGGGCGGCGGGGGCAGATCGGCGAACACCTCGGGAAAGTCGAAACGGTTGAGGAACCGCCGAACCTCCGCCAGCAGGGACGGAGGCCGAGGCAGGACATCCGTCATCGTCCGCATCACGGCCGAACCCCTGATCTCGCGAGACACCGCGGGGAACGGCCCGCTCACCAGGTTGATGCCGACGAACCACACGGCGAGCAGGCTCGCCACGACGGCCAGCAGCGACCCGGCTGCCGAGTCGACCGTTCCGAGCGCGCTTCGGCGGGCCAGCGTCCAGATCCGCGTCCCCACGAGCCACCCGAGCCCATCGCCCAGCGCGGCCAGCAGCAGCAGGACCACCAGGGCCAGGGCGGCCTGGGAGAACGGCGTGTCGGCCAGGCGCGCCACCCGAGGAGCCAGCAGCGCACCGAGCGCCAACCCGCCGAGCAGCCCGACGTACGTCGCCAGCTGGAGTCCCGCGCCGCGTCGAAACCCGTTCACCGCGGCCAGGACCAACAGCCCGATGATGAGCAGATCGAGCAGATTCACGGCGCCAATCCTGACAGACGGCGAACCGGCGGACGTGTCCGGGTCGCCCCGGCGTGGTACAACTTGCCCGAAGCGAACGGTCGCGCGCGCTCCTTCCCGTCCCCTCCATGCCGAACGTTCGAGCGCCCTGCGTGACCCCATCGATGGGAGCGAAATCCGCATGAGAGCCATCGCCCTCGTTGACGGCGAGCACTATCCACCGGTCATCCGGTGGGGCCTCGATTCCGCGAGAGCGGCCGGGATCGAGATCCTGGCCGCGCTCGTGGTCGGCGGGATGGAGAAGCTGGACGCCGCGGGAACCGTCGAGCTCGGATCGACGCCGGTCCTCCGGGCCGACGGCGACGGCCGGGCGGCCCTGGCGGATGCCATCGCGTCGTACGGCCCGGACGTCGTCCTGGACCTCTCGGACGAGCCGGTCCTCGGCTACGACCGCCGGATGGAGTTGGTGGCCGTGGCGCTTGCGACCGGGACGGCCTACATGGGGCCCGACTTCCGCTTCGATCCGCCGGTCGCCGAAGCGCCGCTGTCCGTGACGACCGTCGCCGTCATCGGGACGGGCAAGCGCGTGTCGAAGACCGCCGTGGGCGGCCATGTGGCCCGCCTGGCCGGTGCGACCGGGGGACATCCGGTCGTGGTCGCGATGGGCCGGGGCGGCCCGGCGGAACCGGTCGTGGCGACGGCGGAGGACGTGACGCTCGACGCCCTCATCGCCCGGGTGGAGCGACAGGAGCACGCAGCGTCGGACTATCTCGAGGACGCCCTGACGTCCGGCGCCCCCGCCGTCGGGGCCCGGCGCTGCGGCGGTGGCCTGGCCGGAAGGCCGTACGTGACGAACGCCGCCGCGGCGGCGGCGCGAGCGGTCGAGCTGGGCGGCGATCCGGTCATCCTGGAAGGGAGCGGCGCGGCCGTTCCACCGATCCCGTGGGACGCGGGCATACTGGTGGCGCCGGCGGGCATCCCCCCGCATCACCTCACCGGCTATCTCGGGCCGCTCCGAATATTGCTATCGGACCTCCTGATCCTTATCATTGGAGCTGGTTCCCAGACGGGGGCCGACAACCTTTCCACCCTCTACCCGGCAGTTCGTCGGCTTCGCACAGGCATTCGGATCGCCCTGGCGGAACTTCAACCGGTGCCGCTTGCCGACGTGAGGGACAAGGATGTGTTCTTCGCAACGACCGCACAACGCGACTCGGCTGAAGCTCTGGCCCGACAGCTCGAACGGACCGCGGGGTGCCGCGTGGTGAGCGTTTCCTCCCACCTGGCCGACCGGGCGTCGTTACGGGACGACCTGGCGAAGGCGCCGCGGTACGACGTGCTGCTGACGGAGCTCAAGGCCGCCGCCGTCGACGTGGCGGCGCGGGCGGCCCTGGACCGGGGCGCGGACGTGACGTTCGTCGACAACCGGCCGGCGGCCGCAGGAGGTGACGGCGACGTGGACGATCTGATCCGCGAGATCCTGGGGCTCGCCCGAGAGCGCCACGGCGGGCGGTCGGCCGGGGACGAAGGACGCTCGTGACCGACAACAAGGTGATCGTGATGTCCGGGCGCGAGCCCGGCCTTCCCTATTCGAAGGGCCTCAGGGCATCGGAGCTGATGGTCACCGGGCTGGCGCCGTTTCGGGCGTATCAGGTCGCGGAGCAGGTCGAGGACAGGCTGTTGGAGTCGAAGGTTCGAAGCGTGACGAAGCAGGAATTGGACGAGCTGACCGTGGAGGTCTTGACCGACCTGGCCGGGGAGCGCTACGCCCGGAACTTCCTTCGGTGGAGCGACATCGCCCGGCTGGAGGTCCCGCTCGTGGTGCTGATCGGCGGAGCGACGGGCGTGGGCAAGTCCACCATCGCCACTCAGCTCGCGGCGCGGCTGGGGATCGTCAGGGTCGTGGCGACCGACGCGGTCCGGGAGGTCATGCGGTCGATGTTCACCGCCGAGCTGATGCCGACGCTGTACACGTCCTCGTTCGACGCGGATTCGGCCCTTCGCGAGCCGCCTCCCCGCCCCGCCGATCGCGTCATCGTGGGCTTCCGCGAGCAGACCGCCGCCGTCGCGGTGGGCGTGCAGGCGCTCATCCAGCGGGCGGCCTTCGAGGGGACCAGCGTGGTGATCGAGGGCGCCCACATCGTCCCAGGGTTCTTCGACCTGTCGACGTACGAGGATCGAATCCTGGCCGTTCCCGTCGTGGTCACGGTGGACGAGGAGGACCTTCACCGGAGCCACTTCGTCGCCCGGTCCGCGGACTCGTCGGCCCGGCCGTTCGAGCGCTACATCAAGGGCTTCGCCAACATCCGGAAGGTCCAGAAGTACATCAAGAGCCAGGCGCTCTCGCACGGAGTGCCGGTGATCCCGAACTACAGCCTGGATCAGGCGCTGGCGTCCGTGATCGACCTGGTCGTCGACAAGGCCACCACGGCCACGCGACAGGAGCCGCCCGCCAGGCACGCACGACGACGGGCTCGCCGGCACATGGAGGTGAGCAGGAGATGAAGCTGTTCCTCGACACGGCGAACGTCGACGAGATTCGCGAGATCAAGCGGTGGGGGGTTCTCGGAGGCCTTACCTCGAACCCCACGCTGATCGCGACGGAGAACCCCACCAGCATCGAGGCCCACATGAAGGAGCTGTGCTCGCTGGTCGACGGGCCCGTGTCGCTCGAGACGACCGAGCCCGAAGCCGACGCGATGTACGAGGAGGGCATCCGCCTGTCGCAGGTGGCGCCGAACGCCGTGGTCAAGGTGGTCATGACCCCCAACGGGCTCTCCGCCGGGAAGCGGCTGGCCGACGAGGGAATCCCGGTCAACGTGACGTTGACGTTCTCTCCGGCACAAGCGATCCTCGCTGCGGAGATCGGTGCCACGTACGTGTCGCCCTTCCTCGGACGGGTCGACGATGTCGGGGCGGACGGGATGTACGTCCTGTCCGAGATCTGCCAGATCTACGAGGTCCAGGGCTACGACACACAGGTCCTGGCGGCGTCCCTTCGCCATCCCATGCACGTGGTCGAGGCGGCGAAGCTCGGTGCCGACGTCGCGACGATGCCGTTCGACGTGTTCTCGAAGCTGGTGAAGCACCCTCTCACGGACGCGGGGTTGGAGAAGTTCAACAAGGACTGGGAAGAGCTGAAGAAGCAGGTTGAGGAAGGAGCAAGCTAGTGGACTCCGGAACGTTGGAGCGGCAGGAACTCGAATCGAAGGTCCTGCCGGAATTGCAGGAGATCGCCCAGACGCTCGGGATCGAGGGTCACCAACGGTTGCGCAAGGGTGACCTCATCACGGCGATCCTCGAAAAGGGCAACGGTGAGGTCGCTGTCGAGGACGTCATCACCGGCGATGTCGCCGCCCCGACCGACGCCTCGGCCGAGCGGAACGGGGACGAGATGTCGCCGTCCGACCGCGAAAGCGCAGGGGGCGTCGCCACGACGACCGGGGAGCGTCCGATGGAGCCGTCCGGTGACGGCCAGGAGCAGCGCCGCCCCGAGGGTCCGCGTGGCCAGGGTGGGCGTCCGGGCGGGGCGGTCGGCGAACGTCCGCCCCAGGAACGGCGCGGCCGGCTGTCCCGTGAAGAGCGCCGCCGGCAGCGCGAGCTCCGCCGCGAGCGTGAGATACAGGAGCGCGAGGAGGAGTTGGCGACCGCCCCGACCCGAACCGGGATCCTCGACATCCTGCCGGAGGGCTACGGGTTCCTTCGAACCACCGGGTACCTCCCCGGTCCGGAGGACGTGTACGTCTCGCTGTCCCAGATCCGCCGGTTCGCCCTTCGGCGCGGCGACGGGATCACGGGGAAGGTCCGGAACCCTCGGGACAACGAGAAGTATCCGGCCCTGCTGCAGATCGAGACGGTCAACGACGTCGATCCGGAGGTCGCTCGAGGCCGTCCCGAGTTCGACAAGCTGACCCCGCTGTTCCCGGACGAGCGATACCGCCTGGAGCACGTCGACGGCCAGAAGGCCATCACCGAGCGGATCATCGATCTGGTCTCGCCCGTCGGGAAGGGCCAGCGAGGGATGGTCGTCTCGCCGCCGAAGGCGGGAAAGACCACCATCCTGAAGCAGATCGCGGGGGGCATCCTCGCGTCGGATGCCGAGACGCACCTGATCATCCTGCTGGTCGACGAGCGGCCGGAGGAGGTCACGGACTGGCAGCGCACGGTGCCGGCGTCCGAGGTCGTGTACTCGACGTTCGACAAGCCGGCGGACCAGCACACCCAGGTGACGGAGCTGGTGCTGGAGCGGGCCA
>JBHELE010000002.1:0-6279 GCA_046263235.1 Actinomycetota bacterium | reverse complement strand
CCGCCCGACCTTCACTCCGTCATCGAGTCGGCGCTTCGCGAGGACGCACCAGGCGCCGATCTCACCACAACGCTCACCGTCCCGAGCGGCGCAGCGTGCCGGGCGGAGCTTCGGGCCAAGGCGAACGGGGTCCTGGCCGGCACCGTCGTGGCGACGGCGACCTTCGACGCGGTGGCGCGAGAAGACGGGACGGCCGTATCCGTCGAGTGGAAGTCCGCCGACGGCGACCCAGTCACGGCTGGCGACGTCGTCGCGGTCGTCACGGGGGATGCGCGGTCGATCCTTCGAGCGGAGCGGGCCGCCATCAACTTCCTGGCCCACCTGTCGGGCGTTGCGACTCTCACCCGAGCGTTCGTGGAGAGGGCGGCACCGGCGCGGATCCTGTGCACGCGCAAGACCATCCCCGGACTGCGGGCCTTGCAGCGAGACGCCGTGGTCGCCGGGGGTGGGTCGCTGCACCGCGCGTCGCTGTCCGAGGCCGTCCTGATCAAGGACAACCACTTGAGGCTGGCCGGTGGGGTCGGTCCGGCCGTTCGAAGCGCCAAGGCGGGAGACGTGCCCGTCGAGGTCGAGGTCGAATCGCTGCCGCAGCTCGATGAGGCCCTCGCCGCCGGCGCCGATCGGATCCTGCTGGACAATCCGACACCAGAACTCGTCCGAGAGGCCGTCGCTCGCGTCGGCGACGCGGAGCGACTCGAGATCTCTGGGGGAGTGACGCTGGATTCGGTACCATTGCTCGCAGCAGCGGGGGCTCGGGTCATCTCCGTGGGGCGAATCACCCACTCCGCACCCTCGCTGGACCTCTCTCTCGAGGTGACGGATGTCGATCAAGTTTGACGAGTGGGCGCGGGAGGTTCGCCGTCTCGCGGGCCAGCGCCGTGCCCTGATCCTGGCGCACAACTACCAGGTCCCATGGATCCAGGACGTGGCCGACGTCGTCGGTGACTCCCTGCAGCTGTCCCGCCAGGCGGCGGAGACGGATGCCGATGTGATCGTGTTCTGCGGCGTCCACTTCATGGCCGAGACCGCGAAGATCCTGTCGCCCGACAAGACCGTCCTGATCCCCGACCTGGAGGCGGGTTGTTCGCTCTCGGCGTCCATCACCGCCGATCAGCTCCGGGCGTGGAAGGCGGAACACCCAGGCGCGGTCGTGGTGGCCTACGTGAATACCTCCGCGGAGGTGAAAGCCGAATCGGACATCTGCTGCACGTCGTCGAATGCCGTCGAGGTGGTCGATTCGATCCCGGAGAATCGAGAGATCCTGTTCCTACCGGACATGTTCCTCGGCGCCCACGTCGAACGGCAGACCGGTCGAAAGATGCACGTGTGGATGGGTGAGTGCCACGTGCATGCGGGCATCGGGGCGCAGGAGATGAAGGCCAAGGCCGACGCGGAGCCGGACGCCGAGCTCCTCATCCACCCCGAATGTGGCTGCTCGACCGCGGCGGTGTACCTGATGGGCGAGGGGGTGCTGCCGGCCGATCGAACGAAGATCCTGTCCACGGGCGGGATGGTTCGCGAATCCGCAGAGTCCCCGGCCTCGAAGTTCCTCGTGGCCACGGAGACCGGCATTCTCCACCAACTGCGAAAGGGCAACCCGGGGAAGGTGTTCAAGCCGATCAACGAGTACGCGGTATGCAGGTTCATGAAGACCATCACGCCTGAGAAGCTCACGCGGTCGCTTCGCGAGATGGTCTTCGAGGTCACCGTGCCCGAGGACATCCGAGTTCGAGCCGCTCGGGCCGTGGAGCGGATGATCGAGCTCGGTCCGTCGGCCGCCCCGGCTGGCGTGGTGACCACGGGCGTCGTGTCCTCCTAGCTCAACCGATGAAGACGGTCGTGATCGGCGCCGGCGCCGCCGGGCTGTGGTGTGCGCTCCACGCAGCCGAACGAGGTCCCGTCACGATCGTCGCGCCCGACCCACACGACGGAAGTGCCACAGCGCTGGCCATGGGCGGCATCGCCGCTGCGATCGCCGAGGGGGACGATCCCGCCGCGCACGCCCGCGACACCATCGAAGCGGGAGCGGGGCTCTGTGACCCCAGGGCGGTCGAGGTCCTCACTTCCGAAGCGCCGCAGGCCATCGCAGAGCTTCGCCGACGCGGCATGGCGTTCGACGCCGAAGGCACCCCGACGCTCGAGGGTGGACACACCGCGCGACGCGTGTTGCACGCCGGGGGCGATGCGACGGGGCGGGTGATGCTCGAGGCGCTTCTGGCAGCAGTCGAAGCCGAGGGGGGTATCGAGTGGCTGAAGACCCGGGTGGAACGAGTGGGCCTTGGGAGCGGCCGGGTCGATCACGTCGCCGTGGATGGCGGTCACGTGCTGGGCGTCGACCGCGTGGTCATCGCCACCGGCGGGGCGTGCGGGATCTTCGGCCGCCGAACCGGACCCGAGCGCGCCATCGGCCACGGCCTGGCCCTCGCGTTCGATGTTGGTGCGGCGCTCGCGGACCTGGAGTTAGTCCAGTTCCACCCGACCGCGCTGGCCGTACCCGGCCGTCCGGCGCGGCTGATGACCGAGGCGCTTCGGGGCGAGGGCGCCGTCCTCGTCGACGCCGACGGCCGAAGGTTCACGGATCGGTTCGATCGGCGGGCGGAGCTCGCTCCGAGAGACATAGTGGCCCGAGCGATCTTTCAGGTCCGCGCGGAGAGCGGGCGGCCGGTCTTCCTGGACGCCACCGGCGTCGAGCGGGTCCGTGAGCGCTTCCCGACCGTGGCCGCCTCGTGTGCCGATGCGGGCCTCGACATCGCGGGCGACCCCATCCCGGTCGCCCCGGCGGCGCATTATTTCACCGGCGGCATCCTGACCGACACGTGGGGGCGGTCGACCGTGCCCGGGCTGTTCGCGTGCGGCGAGGCTGCGTCGACCGGCGTCCACGGGGCCAACCGGCTGGCGTCCAACTCCCTACTGGAGGCGCTCGTGTTCGGGCGAAGGGCAGCCGTCGCGGCGGACGGGGAGGGGCCGGTCATCGATGTCACCGACCGGGAAGAGATCCCCCGTCCACGGATGGCCCTCGACGAGGTCCGGTCGCTGACGGACCAGTACCTCGGCGTCGTTCGGACGGCGTCGGAACTCGAAGCGGTCGAAGCCAAACTGGCAGTGGCGGCGGAGCCAAACGGGGATCCGACCGCGTCGCTGATGGCGCTGCTGCTGGCGAAAGCCGCCCACCGCCGCGAGGAGAGCCGCGGCGGGCACTACCGGTCCGACTTCCCGGAATGGCGCGACGCCTGGCGTGTGAGACAGGCCGTTATCTCTGGTGGCTGGTGCAGCGTCTAGAGTGCCGCCGTGCGGTGGGCGACGTTTCTCGACGCGGGCGGCGAACGGGTGGGGCTCGTCGACGGCGACGCCGTTCTCCCTCTGGAACCGGGCGTGCGACTCCTCGACCTTCTCGGTGATGACGGGGAAAGGCTCTCTTCTGCGGCCGCGGTCGCCCGGTCCGGTGTGTTCGATTCGGTAGCTGTTGCGGACATTCACCTCTTGGCGCCGATCCCTCGACCGCCCTCGGTCCGCGACTTCTACGCGTTTGAGCAGCACGTCAAGACGGCGCGGCAGCGGCGTGGGCTGGAGATGGATCCCGACTGGTACGAGCTGCCGGTGTTCTACTTCACCAATCCGGCCGCCATCACCGGGCCCAACGACGACGTTGCGGTTCCTCCGGGTTCCTCGGCGCTCGACTACGAACTGGAGGTGGCGGCCATTGTCGGCAGGCGCGGGTCCGACCTCGATCCGGACGAGGCCGAACACCACATCGCCGGATTCTGCGTGATGAACGACTGGTCGGCCCGCGACCTCCAGGTCCGCGAGATGAAGCAATCTCTCGGCCCGGCGAAGGGGAAGGACTTCGCAACGGCGATCGGCCCGTACATCGTCACGCCGGACGAGCTCGAGCAGTACCGAAAGGCCCGCGCGTACGATCTCACCATGACCGCGTCGGTGAACGGCCGCGAGTACAGTCGGGCATCCCTCGCCGAGATCTACTGGAGCTTCGGGGAGATGCTGGCGTACGCCTCGCGGGGGACGTCCATCGAACCGGGCGACGTCATCGGCTCGGGGACATGCGGAACCGGATGCATCCTCGAGCTCTCAATGGTGCACGGGCAGGACTTGTACCCATGGCTTCAGACGGGCGACGAGGTCGTCCTGGAGGTCGAGCACCTCGGGCGGCTGGCGAGCCGTGTGGTCGAAGGTTCGCCGCTGAAACCGCTTCGACTGCGATGAGGGTTCCGGGACCCGCCGAGGAATTCGTCGTCCGCCTGGACGAGGTCCGGTCTCGGATGGCCACGCTCGTGGAAACGCCGGTCCCTGACACGCTGACCGAGCCCCACCCGTCCACGGGAGAGCGGTGGGCGTGGAACCAGGTGTGGGCGCACATGGTCGAGTTCGTCCCGTACTGGATGGACCAGATTCGCCGGACAGTGGAGAACGAAGGGGAAAGCCCTCCGCCGTTCGGCCGCGTCCAAACGGACCCCGGTCGCCTGGCGGGGATCGAGAGCGGCCGACTCGAAGGGGTCCCCGCCCTGTGGGAGCGCCTCTCCGGCGAGATCGACGACCTCAAGGTCTTCCTGACCGACCTGGCCGAGGAGGCATGGCGGCGGCAGGGCGAGCACCAGACGCTCGGCGTCATGGGGATGGATCGAATCGTGGACGAGTTCCTGGTCGGGCACCTCGAAGAGCACGCCGACCAGCTCGAAGGGCTGGCCGGCCACGCGCCACCGGGCGACACGCCGACCCGCTAGTCTTTGCCCATGTCCGGAGCCCATCCAGGCTTCGCCGCCCGTGGCCACGCCTACCTCAACGGCGAGTTCCTCCCGGTCGAGGAAGCCAAGATCTCGGTGGCCACGCACGCCTTCAATTACGGAACCGGGTGCTTCGAGGGCATTCGCGGGTACTGGAACTCCGAACACGGGGAGATCTACGTGGTCCGGCTCCACGAGCATTTCCGCCGGCTCCTTCGCTCGTTGCGCATCCTTCGCATCGACCTGGGCAAGAGCGCGGAGGATCTGGCCGACATCGCTGTCGAGCTGATCCGCCGCGGGGAGTTCAGGGAGGACGTCTACATCAGGCCGATCGCGTACAAGGCATCACCGGTCATTCGGGTCGGGCTGATCGGCTTGGAGGATGGGTTCTGCTGCTTCACCGCTCCTATGGGCGCCTACCTGGACATCGACCGGGGCCTGTCTGTGACCGTGAGCGGTTGGCGGCGGAATGACGACAATGCCATCCCCGCCAGAGCCAAGGCGACGGGCGGCTACCTCAACACGGCGCTGGCCGTCGCCGACGCACAGGAAGCGGGATACGACGAGGCCATCATGCTAACGGCCGACGGCCACGTGTCCGAGGGGAGCGCGGCGAACCTGTTCCTCGTCAGCGACGGCGCGCTCGTGACCCCCGAGGTCACCGACGACATCCTGGAGGGAATCACCCGGGACGCCGTCATGGCGGTCGCCCAGAAGCTGGGACTGACCGTCACGGAACGGAAGGTGGATCGAACCGAGCTCTTCACCGCCGACGAGCTGTTCCTGTGCGGCACGGGCGTGCAGGTGGCATCGGTGACGAAGGTCGACGGACGCGTGATCGGAACCGGGAAGATGGGCGAGATCACCCGGTCGATTCAGGACCTCTACCTCGCCGCCGTCCACGGCGAGGCGCCCGAGTTCCGGCACTGGCTGACGCCCGTCTACGCGACCTGATCTCAGAAGACCCCTTCGCCAGCGAGATCGAACCAACCGCTCGCTCGGCGTGGAAGGTCCGCCCCGAAGACGACCTCGCTTCGCCGTCCGTCGATCGTGACGGACCCGCGGTCCCCAGGATCGAAACGTCGAAGTTCGATCGCGACTCTGTTCGCCGCGCCGTCGGCCGAGACCTGGACCGCCTCCGCCTCCGCCCTGCCGGACCGGCTCAGATACCGGTCCAGGACGTGCAGCGCGCACGGGGAGGGCGACCAGACCACCTCGACTCCGTCGAAATGGAGAACTTCGGTTCGGTCCGCCGTCCCGACCTGGAGGCCAGCGTCAGATGGGGCGACCAGGGTCTCGCCGCCCTCGCGGACAAGCCGAAATCGGACCAGCCGCCAGGAGAGGTCGACGATGTGGTCGACCACGTAGATCTGGCGGCCCGACTCCGGGTCGCGGACCCGTCCGAAGTAGCGCCATCCCCCTGGGCCGGGCGCAGCCACGAACGTCTCGTCGCGGACCCCGGCGGGGGTGTGGATCCAATAGTGCCCTTGTGTCACTCCGGGCCCGAAGGCAGGCGGAGCTCCTGGATTCGGACCTCGCC
>JBHELE010000001.1:0-16013 GCA_046263235.1 Actinomycetota bacterium | reverse complement strand
CGACATCTTCGCGGCCATCCTTTCTTGACGATTCACTCGAAGCGACACCTCTACTGGTTAGGTTTCGCCCGATGACCATCAGCTGGACCTGGTTCGTTCCCTCCACGATCTGGAGCGCCTTGGCCTCGCGCATGTAGCGCTCGACCGGATACTCGCGCATGTATCCGTACCCGCCGTGGATCTGGACGGCCTCCATGGTCACCCGCATGGCGGTGTCCGATGCGAAGAGCTTGGCCATCGACGCGCCCGCCGTGAAGCTCTCACCGGCGTCGCGAAGCCGCCCCGCCTCGCGGTAGAGTCGCCGGGCGGCTTCGACCTGCGTGGCCATGTCGGCCAGCATGAACTGGATGCCCTGGAATTCGAGGATGGCCCGCCCGAACTGCTGACGCTCTCGCGCGAATTCCACCGCCGCTTCCAGCGCCCCCTGGGCCAGCCCGGTCGAGCACGCCGCGATGCCGAGACGTCCTCCGTCCAACGCCGCGAGCGCGATGGCGAAGCCCTGGCCTTCGTCCCCGATCAGGTTCCCCGCAGGAACCCGGCAGTTCTCGAACAGCAACTCCCGCATGGGCGACGCGTTCCATCCCATCTTCTCCTCGAGCCGACCGAAGTCGAATCCCGCCGTGTCCCGCTCGACGGCGAACGCGGAGATTCCCTTCGGGCCCTCCTCTCCCGTCCGCGCCATGACCAGATAGAACTCCGCCTCTCCGGCGTGGGTGATGAAGCGCTTCGAACCGTCGAGCACGAAGGCGTCGCCGTCGCGTCGGGCCCGCGTGCGAAGCGACGCCGCGTCCGAACCGCTCGACGCCTCCGACAACGCGTATGCCCCCAGCCATTCGGCCGAGAACAACCGCGGGAGGTACCGCCGTTTAAGTTCGTCCGATCCGAAGTTGTGGATCCCGGATGCCGAAAGGTGGTGCACCGAGAGCGTCACGGCGAGCGACAGAAATCTGGTGGCGATCTCCTCCAGAACGACGAGGTACGTCAGATAGGGTTGTCCCCCGCCGCCGTATCGCTCCTCGTACGGGATGCCGGCCAACCCCATCCGGCCCAGCTCCCCGAACAGGTCGCGGGGGAACTCCTTCTTGTCTTCGAAGTCGTCCACCGCCGGTGCCACGCGATCCCGGACCCACTGGCGGGTCGCCGCCACGATGTCGCACTGTTCGTCGGACAGTCCGAAGTCCCGGTCCACCGCAGGTCAGCCTATCCCGTTCGATCGTGTTCGGCCTTCGATCGTCTCCGCCCGTCCACGGCGATATTCACGGCAATGAAGATCCGAGCGGCGAACGTGAGGAAGTACACCGCCAGCCCGATGCCGCCCACCACGTTGGCCGCGGTTCGAAGGCCCGCCGCCCGAAGCGCGAAGTATGCCGTGGCCCAACCACGTACGCGAGGAGGCCGCCCACCCACAGGCG
Source organism: Actinomycetota bacterium (assembly GCA_046263235.1). GTDB lineage: Bacteria > Actinomycetota > UBA4738 > UBA4738 > UBA4738 > JBHELE01. The sequence continues at coordinate 14,601 of JBHELE010000001.1, read as the reverse complement.
AATCCGGCGCCGGCGATCCTCGGGCGACAGCTCGACCATCGGGTACTGCTTGGGTGGTATCTCCAGCGATGGTCGGTGGCGCCAGCCGAGCACGATCAGGGTCGCGATGGTCGCCACGAAGAGGCCGATGAGGACTGCCGGGAGCAGCACGAGTCGTTTCTACCCGGCTCGACCTCGGCATCCGTCGCCGCTGTTCGAGGGCGCCGCTATCCTTCGACCATGCGTCTCTACGACTCGTTGACGCGGCAGGTCCACGAGGTCAAACCCGCCGATGGCCGGACGGTCAAGATCTACAGCTGCGGCCCCACCGTCTACCGGCGCATCCATCTCGGAAACTTCCGCTCGTTCATGCTGGGCGACCTCATTCGGCGCGTGGCCCGGTTCGAAGGCCTGGATGCCTTCCTGGTGATGAACATTACGGACGTCGGCCACATGACGGACGACGTCACCGACACCGGCCGGGACAAGATGGAGCTGGCCGAATCGGACGAGGGACTCTCGGCTGCGGACATCGCGCAGAAGTACACGGAATTGTTCCTGGCCGACGGCGACCTCCTGGGGATCGAGCGTGCGGACCACTATCCGCGGGCGACCGACCACATCCCGGAGATGATCCGGATCATCGAGGGGCTGATCGAGAAGGGCCACGCGTATTCGGTCAACGGGACCGTGTACTTCGACGTGCGGTCGTTCCCCGACTACGGAAAGCTGTCCGGCAACACCCTCGACGCGCTTCAGGCCGGACACCGTCAGGACCTTGAGATCGATCCGAACAAGCGGTTCCCGGCGGACTTCGCCCTGTGGAAGAAGGGAGGAGCCGGCCGGGCGCTGAAGTGGCCGAGCCCGTGGGGCGAGGGATTTCCCGGTTGGCACATCGAATGCTCGGCGATGTCGATGAAGCACCTGGGCGAGCGGTTCGACATCCACACGGGGGGCAACGACAACAAGTTCCCCCACCACGAGGACGAGATCGCCCAGTCTGAGGGCTACACGGGTCACCGCGTCGTCTCGATCTGGGTGCACGGCGGGTTCCTCCAGCTATCGGGCCAGAAGATCGCGAAGTCGAAGCGAAACGTCATCCTGGTGCCGGAGATCGTCGAGCGCGGCCTCGATCCGCTGGCCTTTCGGCTGCTGTGCTTCGGGTCCCAGTACCGAAGCGAGATGGACTTCAGCTGGGAAGCCCTGGAGGCCGCGCACACTCGGCTAAGGCACCTCCGCCAGCGCGTCGCTGATTGGGGCCCGCCAAACGAGGAGCTCTCTTCGGCCGCTCGGGAAACCGACGAGCGGTTCCGAGACGCTGTCGCTGACGACATGGGATTGCCGCAGGCCATGGTCGTGCTGAACGAAACCGTGACGTCCTCGTCCATCCGCGATCCGGAAAAGTCCGCGCTGTCTAGGTCCTGGGACGCGATCCTAGGGCTCGACCTCGAACGCTTGGCCCGGAAGGGGTTCGAGGCTCCTCCTGAGGTCCAGGCACTCATCGAGGAACGAGACGCCGCCCGCGCGGCGAAGGACTACTCGACCAGCGACGAGATCCGTTCCCGTCTATCCGCGATGGGCTACGAAGTCATGGACACCGCGGAGGGAACGAAGGTCCGCCTCCGCGCCTAGCTTGATGCCGTAGCCACAGATCGACGGTCTGGCGAGTCGTCATCGCATCCGTGACGGCGAGGATCTCTGCATGGACACTTGCCCCCCTCGCGGACCGCTGCCTCGAACCGGTCGGGGTCCAGCTCCTCGCGGAGCGGCTGGTCCGCGGCCCGCATCGACGCCTCGAGGGCCTCGATGGGTACCCCGAGCTCCTCGACGTACGAGTCGGCTGCTCCATGCAGCATCGCTCCCTGCTTAGCTTGCCCTCCAGCCGTCGCCACGAGCGCCAAGCACAGGATCGTGTACGCCGCGATGTGTCGGTCACCAGCCCGACGGGCGATCTTCAGGGCATCGAGAGCGGTGAGGCGATACAGGCCGCCATGGCCGCGACCGAGGCGAGCGTCAGTCCCAGGATCGACAGCCTGGGGGCGGGCAGCTGCGGCATCGGGAGCCTTTCCCACGGGGCCTGAATGGCCCGGGAAGGATAGATATACCGCCCGACGCCCGTGTCAAGAGGCGGGAGCGAAACCCGTTCAATGCCCGCTCCAACTAATCCAGGACGAAGAAGTCGACGATCTGTCCGCCGGCGGTGACGACGGCGCTGAGCTTTTCACCTTCTTTCGATACCGCGATCTGGACGTCCTTTCCCTGCTGGGTCCCGGTACAGCGAAATCCCTTGGCGTCGGATTCGCCGGCCGACAGCTCCGTGCATGACGGGTTCGAGATGCCCTTGTCGGAGAGCTTGGCCTCGATATCCGCCGTGCTTCCGCCACCGCCTCCCCCACAGGATGCGAAGACCAACGTGGCAACACACATGAGAACGTTGCGGGCTGGGCGGCTCGCCATTTGCCCCCCTTCGGCTTGATTCGGTCGTAGCGTAGACGCGGATCGCGGGTTGTCAAGACCGTTCCGGGGGCTACAGGCCGAGTGTCTTCGCCACGTTCGCCCTGAGGATCTCGCTGGTGCCCTCGTACAGCCGCATCGCTCGGACGTCCCGGTACCACGGCTCTAGACCGAGCTCGGTCATGAACCCATTGCCGCCGTGGACCTGGATGGCCCGGTCGGCCACGCGGCCGACCATCTCCGTCGCCACCAGCTTCGCCAGCGCCGCCTGCCCGCGTCCATCGGCGCCCTCATCGATGTCCTGGGCGCACTGGTACACGAGGAGGCGAGCCTGCTCCAGCTCCGCGTACGAGTCGACAATCATGCCCTGCACGAACTGGTTCTTTCCGATGGGCTTTTCGAACGCGATGCGGCTGTTGGCGAACTCCAGCGAGCGGTCGAACATCATCTGCGCCGTGCCCAAGGCGCTCGCGGCGATCTGCAACCGCGCCCCATTGATCCCCTTCACCGCGGAGTAGAAGCCGAAGCCTTCCTGTCCCAGGATGTTGCTCTCGGGCACTTCGGCGTCCTCGAACGTCAGCTCGACCGGGTTCTGATACGGGCTCATGGTCCTCTGGATCCGGCTCACCGTGAACCCGGGCGTGTCCTTGTCCACGAGAAACGCCGTGATCCCGCCCTGGGCCCGCTTCTCCGGACCGGTGACGGCGAAGACCAGAGCGACGTCGGCTTCGTCGCCGCCGGTGATGAAGTGCTTGCGGCCGTTCAGGACCCAGGTGCCGCTGCCGGTCTTTTGGGCCTTCGTCTGGATCCGGGTGGCGTCGGACCCAGCCCCGGGCTCGGTCAGCGCGAAGCAGGTGGTCTTGTCCGCGGACATGAGCGGGAACAGGTACTTCTCGCGCTGCGCCTCCGTGCAGTCCATGTAGATCGGGGTGGGGCCGGTGACGACCGGAAGGATCGATTCGAACGACGACAGCAGCACGCCGTGCCGATAGACCTCCTCGTGCAGAAGGGCCTGCCCGAGGAACGACAGCCCTCCCCCACCGACGTCCTCCGGCATGTGGATCGAATAGAACCCGAGCTCCGCCGAGCGCTTGCGAATCTTGTTGCGCTCATCCTTGTAGGCCTCGAAGGTCCCGGTCTCCTGAAGCTCCTGCCGGTAACCGTCCTCGACGGGGCGAACCTCTCGATCGATGAACTGTCGAAGGGTCGATCGAAGCTCCAGGAGCTCCTCGGGAACGTTCAGCAGCGACACCATTCCTCCTTCACGACCTGTCGGGGCGAGCGATGATCGGTCTGGAACCTACCGGAGCGTAGGTTATCAGTTACAACCGAGCGGTGTAGATGTTCTGGTCGCTGCCTCCTGCCGACAGGCAGGGGTCGTTGACGAACGGCTTCGTTCCACAGGGGTTGTCGCCGGCGAAGCTCCCCTTACGCTTGGCCTTGAAGTTCCGGGAGTCCGTCCACGCCACCTGCACGACCGGACCGGCCGCCGAGGCATAGAGGTAGTCCCCCCAGAACGGGAGGTTGCCGGGCGACAGGTAGTTGAAGTTGCTCGACCGCGTCGTGATCCTTCGCTCGGTCCACGACCGCCCGCCGTCCCGGGACTGCGCCACGTAGACATCCACGGCCCCGCCGGAGCTCTTCCCCTCTGCGGTGTTCCCGGGCGGAAGGAGCGGCGCATACGCCGGGTCGTTTCGGGAGTCGTAGAACGCCACGGTGATCACGCCCGCGCCCGAGACGACGTCGGGGAAGTACTGGTGTCCGGCGGCGACCCTGTCGATCTGGACGGGCGGCGACCACGTCACGCCGTTTGGGGAGTTCCGAACCATCAGCTTCGACTGCCCGCCTCCCACGCGTTCGTTCCACACGGCGTGCACGCCGGCCTCGTCCACCGCGACCGCCACCTGCGTGTCGAACCGGGAGAAGACCAGGCCACTGTGGCAGCGCAACCGTCCGACGCCGCAGTCGTCCCCCGAGCCGGCGCTGAACTGAGAGGAGTCGAACGGAACGAGCGACGCGGCGATCTGGACGGGCGACTGGAACGTCCGTGCCCCATCCGTGGAGCGCGCAATCCACAGCGTCGTGCCGGAGCGAAACGCCGCGTACACGGACCCGTCGGGGCCGACCGTGACATCGGGAAATCGAGCGTGCACGAGCTCTGAAACCGGAAACGGCTTCGAAAATGTCTTGCCGTGATCGCGCGACCGGGCGAAGAGCAGCGGATCGCGCGGAAACCCCTCCTCGGTCGGCTCTGCGAGCTGAACCCACGCGGCGTAGACGTTCCCCCCGAAGCGGCCGCGGGTCGGATCGACGGTCATGTTGATCTTGTCCTCGTTGCGGTCGGGCGTTCCCCGCGAGACCAGCGTGGTTCCGACGTATCGAGCTCCGTGGTCTTCGTACCTCGCGACGAACGTGGACGAGCCGACCAGTCCGGCTTCACCCCGACGCTTCTCGGCCCGGTCGAAGCAGATGAATCCAACGAACAGGCGACCGCCGGCGTCGAACCCGACGGTCGGGTCGGACGCGACCGAGCATCGCCCATGGGCCGGTGAGGCCTGGCCGGCGGCCGATCCGTCTGTCGGGTATCCCGGCACGAGGCTGTCAATCCAGGTTCGACCTCCGTCCGTCGACCGGTACAGCCCCAGCCACGCGTCCCCGCTCGTCATGGCGGCGCAGTAGTCGTTCGCGGCGATCACGACGACCTTGGGATTGCTGGGGTCCACCGCCACGGCGGGTTCGTTCTGCTCGCGGCGGCCGGTGCTGCAGGCCAGCATGGTGGCGTCCGTTGCCCCGTCGGCCCGCCGATACGAGCCGGGGGTGCCGTCGCGCGTGACCCGGACGTTCTTCGGCGCCCGCCCGACCACGACCGTGGGGGGAGGCGACGGGGACTGCCGGCCGGATCCTGGGACGACTCGGCCGGATGGGTCGGCGGAGCCCTCGAGCGGTGGGGGGCCCGCCGAGACGTACAGTCGGGTGACGGGATCCGGCGGAACGACGAACAGCACGCCGAGGACGATCGTGGCCGCGGCCACGGCGACCCGTCCCCTCACGGCGAGGCCGTGACGGACGGCGTTGGCTCGATGAACGGATCCTGGCCGCCGGGCGGAAGAACGAGCCGCCCGAGCAGGACGCCCAATCCGATCCCGACCAACACGATGACGACCCACATCGCGCGCCGGCCGGCCTTCGATGCCACGACCTACCGCACCTCGACGAGCTCGTGACGGGCCTGGTTCAGCCGGACCACGCCGTCGTCCGTGATCGCCACGATGTCTTCGATGCGCACCCCGAACCGGCCGTCGAGATAGATCCCCGGCTCCAGTGAGAAGCAGTGGCCCACGGTGAGCTCGGTCCGGTTTCCGGTGACGATGTACGGATCCTCGTGCTCCTCCAGACCGATGCCGTGTCCGGTCCGGTGGATGAAGGCGTCGCCGTAGCCGCCCGACTCGATGACGGCGCGGGCCGCTCGGTCGACCTCCTCGGCCGGGATCCCCGGCTCGACCGCCCGGAACGCGGCCTCCTGGGCCTCCCGAACGATGTCGTACACGTCGCGCAGCTCTGATGGCGGCGGACCGACGGCCACGGTGCGCGTGATGTCGGAGCAGTACCCCCGCACGCGTCCGCCGAAGTCCATGACCACGGGGTCGCCCGTCCGGATCACCCGCTCCCCCGGTTCGTGGTGCGGTGAGGCGCCGTTCGGGCCCGTCGCCACGATGGTGAACGACACGGACTCGTGCCCCGCTTCCCGGAGCAGTTCGGCCAGGGAATCGGCGACGTCGCGTTCAGCGCGACGTTCGAACGCCGCCCGAGTGATCCGGTCGAATGCCTCGTCGGCGGCCCGGGCGGCCCGTCCCAACAGATCGATCTCGCCCGGCTCCTTTCGCGCTCGCAGCCCGGACAATGCCGAGGAGGCCGGAACGAACTCCGCACCCGTCGCTGCCGACTGCAACCCGATCAGATGCGACGCCCACAGGCGGTCCGAGACCCCGATGCGTCCTCCACCCCCCAGGAGGCGGCCGACCGCCCCGTACGGGTCCTCGCCGTCGCGCCACGCCACGATGTCGAGGTTCCCGGCGACCGGTGACGTGAGCGCCCGTGGGCGCTCCAGCACGGGCACCACCAGCACCGGGTCGGAGCCAGGCCGAACGACCAGGGCGGTCAGCCGTTCCAGTGGCGGCGGATCGTACCCGGCGAGGTAGAGCAGATCCGGTCCGGGCGCGACCAGCATGGCGTCGAGCGTTGAGTCCGCGGCCAGCGTCTTCGCCCGCTCCAGCCGGCGCGAGTAGTCGAAGCCCACGGCGGCCCATGATAGCCGCCCCCGGAGATCTGCCGTGGCGTCAGATCTTCAGCCGAAGCAGGCGCGGGAGCACCTCGAACGTGACCGGCGTTCGACCGATGGGGATCCGGTCGACCTGCACGGGAAGCGGTCGGTCGGCCTCGATCCTGACCCTGGGCGAACGGTATTCGAGGATGTTCGGATGCGGGAGGTGCTCCCCCACGAACATCTTGTGCAGCAAGGTGAACGATTCCGATTTCGGCCCCACGTGCACCTGCAGGTCGAAGTACCCGTCCTCCGGCCACGACCGCGGGGAGAGGTGCATGCCCCTCGAGCCGTACTGGAGGTTCGCGATCAGAACGTTCGTGGCCGGCCCCTCATAGGAGCGCCGGTCGCCCTGGATCCGCACCGGCACGCGGCGAAATGTGGCCACGGCCATCCAGAACCCCAGGAAGGGCCCGGCCCGCCGGAGCGCACGGGGCATCATCGACGCGCGCGCGGCGGCCAGCCCACCCAGGCCGACCTGGGCATTGTTCAGGAAGTAGCGCACGACCGGCCCGTCCTCGCCCGTCGCCGTGGCCTTTCCGACGTCGATCGCGTACACGAGCCCGGACCGAAGCCGTTCCATGGCCGGTTCCGGATCCTGCCACAGCCCGAAGCTTCGGACGACGTCGTTCTCCGTGTTCGCCGCCAGCACGCCCAGGACCGTCTCCGGATCGACCAGCCGATCGTCGGCCACGATGCCGTTCAGGACGGCGTTGACCGTGGGATCGTCTCCCACCGCGACGATGAACCGCTCTCCGTCATCGACCGCCCGGCGCGCGGCCCGGGTCGCTTCGTCCACCTGTGCGGCCGGGAGCGTTCGGTGGCTGATCGTGTGCTCGTCCAGGAGCCGCTCGATCTCCGGCAGCTTGCGCGCCGCCGATCCGAACCCGGCGGTGAGGTCCACGATGACCGCCGCCGACGACGCCACATGTTCGACCGGAGCCGGTGGCTCATAGGGCGCCCCGCGGTCCCGACCGCGGGTCACGTCATCGACGACGTGAACGCCTCGGCCGCATCCACGCCGCTGTACGAGACCACGCTGCGGTTCACGGCCCGGTGAGCCTCGCCCGCCACGGCGACGACCGCAGGATCCGCAACGGCCTCGATCTGACGAAGCAGGTCCAACAGCTGCTTGCAGTTGCGCACGAAGTCGCCTGCCGCCAAGCCGGAACCCGCCAGGACATCCTCCAGGGGCTTCGCCTCGGCCCAGTCGAACGTCGTCTCGACGAATCCCGGATCGAGCTCGCGGCACAGCTCGACCTGGTGGGCGTCTTCGATGCGACGTACCTCCGCCCAGATCCCGGCGAGGGCTCGGGCGCGCTGGCGAAGGGTCGCGGTGGGGAACTCGGCGCGGGACGGCGTTCTCTCCCTTGACTCGTACACGATCGTCGAGACCAGCGCGGCAAGCTCCGACGCCGAGATGCCGTCGAACACGCCGCGGTCGATGCCCTCCGCGACGAGGATGTCCCCTTCCGCGTAGACGCGCCGCAAGACCTCCCCCTTCGCTGTCAGCGCGAAGTCCTCGACGTAGCCGAGCTCCTCCAAGACGCCGACCACTCGGTCGAACTGCCGGCCCAGCGTTTCCGTCCGGGCGCGGATTCGCCGCCCCAACGCGGCGACCTCCCGCTCGAGCTTGGAGGCTCGCCGTGCCCAGCGCTCGTGCTTCGGGCGATCCGGGCACGCGTGGCACGGGTGACGGCGCGCCGTGGCCTCCAGCTCCTCGGCCCGGGCTTCCTGCCGGCGGTCGATCCGAGGAGCCGTCGGTCGCCGCCGGGGCTGGCGCACGTTCAGCGTGGCGAGCGTGGCCGCGACGTCGCGCCGATACCTGGCGCTCCGGGCGCTGCCGGACCGGGGAAGGTCGATACGCGCGACCGCTCGAGGTGTCTCGTCCAGATCACGCGCGGTGAGACGGAAGAACCGCCGTTCTTCGGTGAGGACCGTCGGCCTGCCCTCGCGGTTTCCCGTGACCACGGCGAGCCCTCGGCGGCGAACGGAAGGAAGGACGATGACGTCCCCGGGCTTCAGCGACGCCAGCGCGCGGCGCGCTTCGGCCTGCGTGTCCCGCGTCCGGCTCGACCGGGCCTCCGTGCGAATGCGTTCGGCCTTCTCCCGAAGGCGCCAGTACTCCCCGAAGTCGCCGAGGTCGCATCGCATGGACTCGACGTATCCGGACAGGTACGCGCGGTCTCGTTCCAGCTGGCGCTCCAGCATCACCACGCTCCGGTCCGCCAGGAACTGTCCGAACGAGGAGTTCAACAGGTGACGGGCCTCGTCGCGGGAGTAGTTCCGAACGAGGTTCACGGCCATGTTGTACGACGGCCGGAAGGAGGACCGGAGCTCGTACGTCCGGGTGGACGCCAGCCCGGCCACGCGCTCGAATGGGACCTGCTTCTGGTACAGGAGCACCGCGTACCCGATCTCGGCGATCCCCCGCCGTCCTGCTCGCCCCGTCAGCTGCGTGTATTCCCCGGGGGTCAGCAGCTCGTGCCGTTCACCGGAGAACTTCCAGAGGTCCTCGATCACCACGGTCTTCGCCGGCATGTTGATCCCGAGCGAGAGCGTCTCCGTGGCGAACACCACCTTGACCAGGCCTTCCTGGAACAGCGCTTCGACGGTTTCCTTGAACACCGGCAGCATCCCGGCGTGATGGGCCGCCACGCCGGCTGCCAGGGCTTCCCGCAGGTCGATGAACCCCAGCGTGCTCAGCTCCTCCTCGTCCATCCAGGCCACACGCGATTCGGCCATCTCGCGGATGCGCTCCTCCTCCTCCGGAGTGGTCAACCGTGTCCCCGACTCCATGAGGTACTGCACGCTTCGGTCGCATCCGGCGCGGCTGAACACGAAATAGATCGCCGGCAGCATGCCCTCGTCGTCGAGGCGTTCGACCACCTCCTCCCGGCGCGGGATGTACACGCGACGGTGACCTTCGCGGGGCCGGGTCGACCGGTGTTCATGCCGGCGGCCGCTCGATCGCGACTGAAACGTCTTGACCCGCAGCTCCCGCTGATCGAGCGACACGATGTACGGATTGGCGATGTGGTGGCCATCCTGCTCGACGTGCATGGGGACGAGGTCTCGCCCCACCATGTAGAGGTTCTCCAGGGGGACGGGGCGCCGTTCCTCGATGACGACCCGGGTGGGCCCGCGAAGGGCCCCGATCCACTCCCCGAACTCCTCGGCGTTCGAGACCGTGGCCGAGAGGCAGACCACGGCGACCGTCAAGGGCAGATGGATCAGGATCTCCTCCCACACGGCTCCGCGGTACGGGTCCTGGAGGTAATGGACCTCGTCCATCACCACGACCTCTAGTCCGTCGAGCGTGGGGCTGCTCTCGTACAGCATGTTTCGGAGGACCTCGGTGGTCATGACGACCACCGGTGCCTCCGAGTGGATCGAATTGTCGCCGGTCAGCAGGCCGACGCGGTGTGGCCCGTACCGGACGCCGAAGTCGCCGAACTTCTGGTTGGACAGCGCCTTGAGAGGCGTCGTGTAGAAGGCCTTCCGCCGCCGGGACAGCGCCCGTTCGATGCCGAACTCCGCCACGACGGTCTTCCCCGATCCCGTGGGCGCCGCCACCAGGACGGACTCACCGCCGTCGAGCGCCTCGATCGCCCGCTGCTGAAAGTCGTCGAGCGGAAAGGGATACCGGGCGGCGAATCGCTTGGGATCGGTCATTGCGACCAAGTGTAGGGGTCGCTCATTTGGCGTATGTGGCTGGCCACACGGACGCATCTGGGGTACAACGACCCGTGTACGCCCGGTCGAACCTCCCCGGAAGGAGCATCCAATGACGCACCCATCCCTGAGACGTGGCGCCCTGGCCGTTCTTGGAGTGGCGATCGCCCTCACCGGTTTGTCGTGCGCCGGCGGTGGGGGCGGCGGCACGGTGGGAGTCATCGCCGCCGCCGTCAGCAAGACGTCGAGCGGGAACACGGCCCGGTTTCGGATGGAGATGACGATGTCGGGCCAGGAGCTCGGCGGGTCGCTGACGATCCCGGTCGAGGGCGAGATGGACTTCCGGGATCTCCGCGCCCGCATGACCATGGACTTCCCGGAAATCCCGGGGTCCCCGGACCTCGGTCAGGTCGAGATGGTCATGGACGGAACGGTCTTCTACATGCGGTCACCCGCGTTCACGCAGACCGGGGGTCTTTCCACGCCGTGGATCAAGTTCGACCTGGAGGAGCTCACCGCGGGCGCCGTGGACCTCCAGACGTTGTCCTCGTCGCGAACCGATCCGACCCAGGCCCTGGAGTACCTCCGCGGAATGGGAGAGGTCACGAAGGTGGGCACCGAGGAGATCGATGGAACCGCCACCACCCACTATCGGGGAATCGTCGATCTCAGGAGGGCCGTGGAGAACGCCCCGGAGTCGAATCGGGACGCTCTCGAGGCGGCCGTGGACCAGTTCGAGGAGTTCGCCGGCACGACCACGTTCCCGGAGGACGTTTGGATCGGTTCTGATGGGCGGGTTCGCCGGATGGAGTTCGCGTTCCACCTGTCCGACCCGAAGAGCGGACAGACCTTCGACATGGGGATGAGGATGGACCTGTTCGATTTCGGCGTTGACGTCGTCGTCGAGCCACCGCCGGACGACCAGGTGACGGACCTCAGCGATCTCGCCGGAGCCTCGTCACCCTGAGCCCGGAGTTACAGGCCGCACGCTCGGAGGTGCTCCCTCAACAGCTCCGTGAACCGGTCGGGCCTCTCGAGATTCGAGAGGTGGCCCGCCGCGTCGATGACCTCGAACCGGGCGCCCCGGATGCCTTCCGCCATCGGGCGTGTGGCATCCGGCGGGATCAGCGTGTCGCCTGAGCCCGTGACCACGAGCGTCGGGACGTCGATCGTCGCCAGGTCGCCGGTGGAGTCGGGCCGCTCCGCCATCCCCACCGCCGCCGCCGCGATGGCCTCGGCCGGTTGGGCCGCGATGCCGTCCTTGACCTTGCGCCACAGCTGAGGATCGGCGTCCTCGGACAGCAACGGCGGCGGGCTCTCGACCAGGAATCTGTTCCCCTCGGCGCGGAGGCGCTCGGCCACGGCCCGCCGCCGCTCCTTCCCCGCTTCGTCGTCGGCCGCGGCGCGAGTGTTCGCGAACACGAATCCCGAGACGAGCTCACGATGGCGCCGCCACAGGGCCAGCCCCACGTAGCCGCCCATGGACAGACCACACACCACGACCCGGTCGAGCCCCGCGTCCGCGACGGCGCCTGTCGCGGCGGCGGCACCCGCGTCCATGCCGAGCACGGCGCCGCCGGGCGGCGCCCCCCCGAACCCCGGCATGTTCGGGGCCATCACCGGCAGGTCGCCCTGCAGGGCGGAGACCTGATCGGCCCACATCGATGCGTCAAGCGGCCAACCGTGGATCAGCAGCAGTCCGTCGGTCACGGTTCCTCCCCCATGTCGGTCATGCCGGCTCATCGCCGGGCGCGGATTCGACGAACCGACCGTCACCGTCGCGGGGAACGACGACGCTCAGGGCGGCCGGAAGGAGCTCGAACGTGGCCGGCAGCGTACCGATATGGTCCCCGTCGGCGAAGACTTGCATCTCACGCTCCGCCGAGACCTCCACGCGCGTGCCCCGAAGCATCTGCACGGCGGGATGCGTCACGTGGCGGCCGCTGAAGACCTTCGGGAACGTCTTCAAGAACTCGAACTTCGACACCGCCCGCAGGACGCACACGTCCAGCAGGCCATCGTCCAGCAGCGCGCCCGGCGTCACCTTCATGCCCCCGCCGTACGAGACGGCATTGCCCACGGCGATCAGCATTCCCGCGACGTCCCTCGAGTCGCCGTCGATGGCGACGCGGAACTGGCCGGGCCGGAACCGTCGCAGCATCACCAGGACGCCGATCACGTAGCTGGCCGTGCCCTTCACGAAGCGCAGTCCGTTGGCGTAGGCGTTCACCTCGGAGTCGAACCCGGCGCTGCCGATGTTCACGTAAAAGCAGTTGCGCTGCGGCGTGGTCAGCCGGACCGCGTCGATGGACCTCACATGCGGCGATCCCAGGAGCCTCGCCGCCGCCATCGGGTCCTTGCGATCGAGCCCGAGGGCCCGGGCGAAGTCGTTCCCGGTTCCGGCCGGGATGACCGAGAGGGCCGAGCCGGCGCCGGCCTCCAGGATCCCGTTCGCCACCGCGCCGACCTGCCCGTCCCCGCCCAGCGCCGCCACGACCTTCGCCCCGCCCTCGGTCGCCTCCCGAGCCAGCCGGATCGCGTCGCCCGCATCCGCGGATTCGTGGATGGAATGGTCCACCTGGAGCGAGCGCAGCACTGCCTCGATCTGCGGGATCAGGCGACCGCCCTTGCCCCGTCCCGACACGGGATTCGCCACGACGGCGACCTTCACGAAGCCACTCCTTTCGTCATCGGATCACGACCCGCGAAGTATGGCCGCTTCCGCCGGGGGGCGAGAGGGCGTTCCTCGTCGCCGGGATTACGCGCCGCCCAGGCCTCCCGGGGCCGAGGGGAACGGGTTCCGTTGCAGAAGGCCGAGGGACGCCTTGAGCGTGACGATCTTCTGGTAGCCGCGGCGGAACAGGTTCTGGGCCATCGTGGTGAGCGCCTTCGCCTCATCGACCAGCTCTGTCCGGTCCTTGCCGCTGAGGGCGGCGGCCTGGGACATGAGCGATCCGATCGTCTGGAACGTCTGGAAGGCCTGCTGCAGGAGGAACTGAGATTCCAGCAGCACGACCCTCGTCGCCCCCGGACCCGCGGCGCCAGGAGCCTCCGAGACGTTGGCGTCAACCGGCACCATCCTGCGGACGTTGATCTTCGCCAGTGCATCGGCGGAGTTCTTCGCCGAGGTCACGAGGTTCCCGCCCTCCTTGGCCGCGTCGAACTTCTTGTCCCCCTTGGCGACCTTGTCCAGATCCGTCAGGAGCGGCGGGTATATCGCGTATCCGGTGGGCGGCAAGGCCTGCGACCCGGGCGGCGGCGGGAACGCGCTCTCGACAGCCGTGGCGAACCGGTTCACCGCGGCCGATGTGCGGAGCCGAAGCTCCTCCCGATTGTTGCTGGCGATCGAGGCGAGCACACCGTACACGATTCCGCCCACGGCGAGCGCCGCGATCGTGGCCAGGAACCACCGCCGGCGGAACAGCGGCTTCTTGCGGACGTACACCGGGGGCCGGGGCGGCGCCGCCACGACGCGACGACTGCGACCCTTGGCCTTGCCTTTGATCGCCATACCGGTACGAACCTCTCAGCGCTTCAGGAGTCGTGACACGAGGATGGAAAGCTCGTAGAAGCCTATCAGGGGAACCATCATCGCCGTCATGGTGAACCAGTCCGCGCTCGGCGTGATCACCGCTGCGAACACGGCGATCCCCAAGATCACGTAGCGGCGCCATTGGCGGAGCTGCTCGCTGCTGAGCACCCCGGCCGACGTCAGGGAGATCAGCACGACCGGGAACTCGAACGACACGCCGAAAGCCAGGATCATCAGCATCACGAAGCCGAGGTACTTGTCGAACGTGAGCAGAAGCAAGACCCGGTTGGACCCGGCGAACCCCAGCAGGAAGTTCAGCCCCCTCGGGAGCGTCTGGATGGCAAACCATCCGCCCAACCCGAAGAGCACGAGCGACGACAGCACGAACGGCAACGCATACCGACGCTCCCGGCGGGTCAGCCCGGGCACGACGAACATCCACAGCTGGTAGAGCACGATGGGGAGGGCCATCGCCAATCCGAGGAATGCTGCCACCTTCAGCTTGACGAGGAACGGCTGCAGAGGGCTCGAGAACACGAGCTTGCATGGATCGGCGGCATCGAGGGCGAACGACGGGTGCGCACGGAGGAAGTCGCAGTACGGGTTCGTCATGATGTTCACGACCGGTTGGTACAGAAAC